>CAZHHJ010000048.1:0-14346 GCA_964531295.1 uncultured Syntrophomonas sp. | reverse complement strand
ATACACTACTTGCTCATGATATAGAAATTTATGGCGAATATCTCCATCTTTTAGAATGCATTCCATTATTCTGGTTAGACTAAGTTTACGAGAAATTCCCCAAGGAGTAAAAAAATGCGCAAAATTCCTCGTAAAGCGAAAAATATACCAGCGGCCCCCGATATCTCTCTTGAAAACAAGTCCGTCTCCAACTGCCTGGGAAAAAACCGGGAGCTGATAATAAAAACTTTTGACCCCAGCGCCGATTTACAGTTCCGAGAACTTATAATCGCTAAGGAGCAGCCGGTTGCAGCTTTTCTGGTCTTTCTTGATCCAGCTATAAATTATGATATTTTTCAGCGCGATGTTCTGGAGGCACTGCTTGATATGCCCAGCACTCCGCCACAAGGCATCTCCATTAAGTGGCTGATGCAGCAAGTGCTGCCTGCGGGTAAGATCATGGAGTTGCAAGACTGGTCGCAAGTGATTAATAAAATTTCCTCGGGTTCAGCCGGCCTTTTTGTCGATGGAGACAGCAGTATGGTGGTTATCGATGTCACTCAGGATAATGGCCGCAGTGTAACAGAGCCTACTTCGGAGACGGTAACCAGAGGCCCCCAGGAAGGATTCACCGAAGATCTGGGGAAAAATACCGCTCTCTTGCGCAAAAGGTTGCGTTCTCCCCGGCTGGCAGTAAAGCAGAAGGAAGTAGGGGACATCACCCGGACCCGGATCAACCTGGTTTACCTGAAAGGAATAATCAATGATGAGCTGGTATCGGAAATCGAGGAAAGGATCGACGCTATTGAAATAGATGGAATCGTCTCTGACGGACAACTGGAAGAATTCCTGCGCGATTCCCCCCTCTCCCTTTTCAGTATGATAAAGCACACAGAACGCCCGGATGTAATGGCAGCCGAGCTTCTGGAAGGAAGGGCCGGACTGCTGGTGGATAATACCCCTTTTGCCCTGATTGTCCCGACTAGCCTGGTCAGTCTGATTCAAAGTCCTGAAGATTACTATGACAATTACTGGTTCAGTTCTTTTATACGCCTGCTGCGCTGGTCAGCGGTATTGACTTCTCTGCTGGCACCGGGAGTATATATTGCGGTAACTACTTTTCACCTGGAACTCTTGCCCCCCGCCTTGCTTTTATCGATATTTGTAGCCCGGGAAAACGTACCTTTTCCCGGGCTGGTGGAAGCCCTGGTGATGGAAATGACTTTTGAAATACTGCGGGAAGCCGGTGTTCGTCTGCCGCGTAGTTTTGGTCAAACTATCAGTATCGTAGGTGCGATAGTAATCGGGCAGGCTGCTGTCAGCGCCGGCCTGGTATCGCCGGCAATGGTAGTGGTAGTTTCTATAACTGCTATATCTTCATTTTCCACCCCTTCTCTCTCCTTAGGCAATAGTTTGCGTATTATGCGTTTTGCTTTCATGCTGGCCGCAGCTTTCCTGGGTTTATTCGGGGTCACAGTTCTGTTTTCCGCCCTAGCATTTTATATCTGTTCCATCCGCTCCTTTGGTTTGCCTTTCCTATCCCCGCTAGCCCCGGTCAGTTTTTCTGATCTCAAGGATTCTATCGTTCGCTTCCCAGCCTGGATGATGGATAAACGTCCTCAGCTGATTGGCGGGAAAAACCTCTTAAGGCAAAAGAAGGGACAGAAGCCTGGGCCTCCTGCCAGCAGGGAAAAGGAGGGAACATAATTTGCCTGATAAAGTACGCATCGACAGCTTGCAACTGCTCCTCCTGCTCTTGATGGGAGAGATAGGCACTTCCTTGTTCACTATCCCTTCCCGCTTGATTGCGGCGGCCGGGCCTGATGCCTGGATATCCTTGCTAGTGCCTACAACTGCTTATGGTCTCCTGGTAGCCTGGGTGGTCTTATCACTGAGCCGCAGGTTTCCTGAGCAGGTCTTTACTGAATACCTGCCTGAAGTACTGGGCTTTATTCCCGGCAAGATACTGGCGGGAATTTTCGCTCTGGCCTTGATCCACTTAAGTGCCGCTGTATTAAGTGGGGGCGCAAACTTTATCCACATAACCAACTTAAGAGAAACTCCTCCTCTCATGATTGAAACTGCTTTTGCGGTAGCAGCTTTTTATGGTGCTTACCTGGGCATTGAGGTTATAGCCCGACATAATCAGCTTTTATTCATATTCTTCAGCCTGGCCACTCTGGCAGTAGTTTTGATGGTTATACCAGACCTTAACCTGGACAATTTTCGGCCCTTGCTGGAAAATGGCATCAGGCCAGTTCTAATAGGAACCTGGGATACCTCGGCTTGGAGAGGGGAGGTATTCCTGCTCTTGATGTTCTATCCGTACCTGAACCTCAAGCAGGAGGCATCCCAGGCTGCATATGGCATGGTTGTCCTGTCAGCTATCTATTTGACTATTGTAACCATAAGCGTTATTGGAGTATTCGGTGCCCAGATAGCCGGCACCCAACTCTACGCGGTCTTTAATTTGGCCCGGTATATCTCCTTAGGAGAGTTTATCGAACGAATCGATATACTGATGTTAATATTTTGGATAGCCGGAGTTATTATCAAATTATCTATTTATTTCTATGCAGCAGCTATTGCCTTAGCTACTACCCTGGGGATTAAAAATTATCGTTGGCCTTTGCTGGGATTAATGATAGCAAGTACCTTTATAGCTAATAGCTTCCTCAGCACCCAGGCCCAGCTGAATAATTTTTATAATCAGCTCTGGCCTGCCTATGGTTTAACCATCGAATTGCTGGTGCCAGGCCTGATCTTATTGCTGGCGGTATTGTTTAAGAAGGGAGCGGCTGAAGGAAAATGAGGAGCAGAACTGCCTGGGTGATATTGGTAATATTAATTATTGTTATGAATACTGCCCTAAGCGGATGCTGGAGTAAAAGGGAAGTTCAGCAGGTGAGTATATGCACTGGAATAGGTATCGATATGGCCAGCCTAAATGGCAAAACTCAGTTCTATTTATCACTCCTGGTCCTGCAAACTTCAGCAGCCGCCAACCGTGATTCGGCGAACACTGGCAATCAAGGAAATTCGAGCCCGGCCCGCTTAATCTCTGCTTATGGTGAAACCATATATGATGCACTGCGAAATTCAAACCTGCGCTCTTCTCGGCAGCTTTTTCTGGGCCATGCTCAGGTACTGATATTGGGAAACAGTATTACTGCTGAGGGACTAGGGGAGATAGTTGATTTTTTTAACCGGCACAAGGACACGCGTTACCGCACCCTGGTAATGGCCTATGATGGTTCCGCCCAGGCAGCCTTGCAGGCCCAACCGCAATTAGAAGCCATTATTCCCCAAGAAATCAAGCAGTTAATATTACAAAATGGCCCCCGGGTATCAAAATCGGAGGCGGTGAATGTTTTCCAGATGAGCTATGACCTGCTCAACCCCGGCCGAGAACTGGTCTTGCCCCGCTTGCAGTTAGTCACCCCGGAATGCTCCGGTCCTCTGACCAGCCCGTCTTCCCCGGAAAATGCTAAGCCTGAGGCAAGTGCACCGCAAAACAAGGTTGTGAAGGTAGGAGGTTCTATTGTATACCGGGATCACCAGCGGGTAGGAGCCATGAATGAAGAGGAAACGCAGGGAATGTTGTTTATTAAGAATGAGTTTCGGGGCGGTATTATACCCTTGACCAGGTCTGAGCAGCATTATTCTATACTCATGAAGAAGGCCAGCAGTAAAATAGAAACCGAATATAATGAGGGCAAACTGATTATTAATATCCGCCTAAAAGGAAGCGGAGACCTGCAAGAAGGAGGTAGTGCTAGCTACGAGATAACTCCCCGGTTGGCCAAGGAATTGGAACAATCCCTCAACGAGACAGTAAACGATCGCTGTCATGCAGCATTGCATAAAAGCCAGAGTCTGCATTCAGATGTTTTTGGCTTTGGGGATAAAATCCATCGTCAAAATCCTCAATTATGGAAAGAAATCAGTGCACAGTGGGACGGAATTTATCCCGGAATAGAGGTGAAACTATCCTGCGATTTTAGCATAGAGCATTATGGACAGATTAAATAATAGTTGGCTTTTTACTTGGAATACTGAAGTCCATCATTGCTTACCGTCTGCTTAAGCGGTGATTCAACCCTAAAATACTAATGCTTTAATATACCCTCGAATAAGCGGCTATTTGAAAGCAAAACACCAATTGCTTACCCGGCTCGCAATGTAAAGCCCGCTTGACACCATGAACAGGGTACTATATAATAATTGTAAAGCTAGCTTTACCCTAAATACACTTCTTGGGGAGGGTTATTATGAAAAACAGCTTGGTTGAACTGCGGGGTGTTCATGGTATGACACAGGAAGATTTGGCTATCAAAGCCGGGGTTTCGAGGCAGACGATTATATCCCTGGAGAAGGGCAAATACAATCCGTCTCTGCACTTAGCTCATAAACTGGCCGTTATATTTGGGCTAAATATTGAGGAAATTTTTATCTTTGAGGAGGGTGATGAGTGATGAACATAAAAAACAGCCGATCAGCTTTTTATCTCACGGTAATACTGCTTGTAGTCCTGGGTATTTATATGATTATGATAGGTGATTCTGGGATGGGGGTCGGGTTAATCGCGGGTGCGTTAGGAGTTTTGGCGGCAAAATCCATACAGCGCAAGAAAATAGCCAAACTGGAATCAGAGGGGAAAGTGGCCTATGATGAACGCTCATTATATTTGAGTTCCAAGGCTGCCCTGGCAGCAGTCAGGATTTATATCCTGGTGCTGGCAAGCCTGGTCCTGGCAGGAAGCGTATTCGATCCTATTTGGCCTTTGACTCCCTGGGACCTTATAGGTTTTCTGCTGGCACTACTGGTTGCGCTGTGGATAGGCTTTTATTATTATTATAATCAGGTGGAATAAATATTATTCCTTTGCTTGCTAGGGCATTGCTTTTAAAGAAACAGTTTTCATTTTCCGCCCCAGAGAACAGTGATACACTCAAAGAGTTTTATCTGATGAGCTAAAAGCAATAATAACAAGGCTTGGAATATTTACATTAATATTCCATCTAAAGCTGGCCGATATCATATAATATTGTATAATCGTGGTAACGGGGTATTTTAATAAGATAATTCCATACAAATATTTGCTTGGAAAACCCCGGGTCTGGTCTAAAAATCTGAAAAAACATGAAGGAGGTTGTATTATGGAGTTTTTCGAGGTTGTTTATGGAAGGCGTGCGGTTCGCCAGTACAAAGCTGATCCAGTTAAGAGAGAAGACATATTAAAAATACTTGATGCTGCCAATTATGCGCCATCCGGGATGAATAAGCAGCAGTGGGAATTTATCGTAGTATCGGGAAAGAAAAAAATACAACTCGGTGACAGTTATGCCATAATCGCGGATGGATATACTTCTTCCTGGGATCAGCCGCAGCGGGATGATTTTATTCGCTATGCTCGCACTTACGGAGGAGCCCCGGTAGTCATTGTGGTATTAACTGATGCCAGTGATATTCGGGGAATCAGTAAAATGAACCTGGAAAGTGCCAGTGCCGCCATGGAAAATCTACTTCTGGCTGCCAGAGCCATGGGCCTGGGCACCTGCTGGATGACTGGCCCACTGCAGGACGAACCGAATCTACGCAAAATATTAGAAATACCTGACAGCAAAGAAATTGTAGCACTTACCCCCCTGGGGTATCCGGTGGAATTCCCAGCAGCCCTCCCTCGGCTGGATCCAGAACTGAAGAATAAAGTGCGCTGGGTAGAATAGAAAAGGGCGTAGATGCTCCCTCAACGTATCGATAAAGTCTATAAGCTGGCAGGCCGATGACAGAAGCGAAGCTGAAGGCATGAAACAAGACTGCAATTGAGGCGTACCTGAGTACGTTGATTGAGCGAGCCGGTTGAAATAACGCAGAGATACGCTTTTGTCGTCGGTCTGAGGGGACGGTCTGAGGGGAGCAGATGCTCCCCTTTATCCTGCTTATAGATTAAACTCAAGAAATCCTACGCATAATGAATAGAGATAACCTTGTGAATCAGGTATTTGCAGATTGTTTTACTGCAGTCTATGATATAATATTTACTTGTAACAAGACATGGGAGGACATAACATGGAAGAGAATAAGCAGGATATTGAAATGATGCGGAAGCTTATCGAAAAGAAGAAGCAGAAAAGCGCTTCCCAGGGCAGCATTAAGCGTGGTCCTGAGGATCGATACGGAACCAGCAGTCATCGCAGTAAAAAGCAGAATAAAAATGATACTCCCGCCCCGGGCGATGATTCAAGTGAGGTATAAAGATGAAATCGCTGGTAATAGCAGAAAAACCTAGTGTGGCCCGGGAAATAGCCCGGGTCTTGAATTGCAATAGTAAAAATAAAGGTTATATCGAAGGTGCCAACTACGTGGTTACCTGGGCTCTGGGCCATCTGGTTACCCTGGCCGAACCTGAAGATTATGATCAGAAACTGAAGCAGTGGCGGATGGAAGATCTTCCTATGATACCGAATAAAATGAATTTAAAGGTTATCAGGCAGAGTTCTCATCAATACCAGATAGTAAAAAAACTCCTGCACCGGGGAGATATTACCGACCTGGTGATTGCAACTGATGCTGGGCGTGAAGGTGAATTGGTAGCCAGGTGGATTATGGCCCAGGCTAGATGCAGCAAACCCTTTAAACGTTTGTGGATTTCCTCTCAAACTGATAGTGCTATTCGGGAAGGATTCAAAAACCTTAAACCAGGCAGAGATTATGATAATCTCTATGATGCTGCTGTTTGCAGGGCAGAGGCTGACTGGCTGGTTGGCCTTAATGTCACCCGGGCTCTATCATGCAAGTTTAATGCTCAGCTAAACGCAGGCCGGGTGCAGACTCCAACTCTAGCTATGGTAGTTCAGCGGGAAAAAGAAATACAAGCATTTCAAGCTCAGCCTTATTGGACGCTTCGAGCTGATTTTGGGGACTACTATGGAGATTGGCGGGACTCCAAAGGCCAGAGCCGTATATCTGAGCAGGAAAAAGCGGCCCAAATAATTGCCCGAATAGAAGGCCAGCAGGCAAAGATAGCAGAGATTCGCAAAGAGCACAAAAGTGATGCTCCTCCCTTGCTCTATGATTTAACCGAACTACAGCGAGATGCTAATCGAAAACTCAACTTCTCGGCGCAAAAGACCTTATCTGTTTTACAAAAACTATATGAACAGCATAAAATTGTTACCTATCCCCGTACTGATTCCCGTTATCTGACTTCGGATATAGTACCAACTCTGGGCAGCCGGCTACAAGGCATTTTTGCCGGAGCATATCAAGCTATGGTAAAACCCCTATTGACTCAGAAATTGAATCCTGGTAAGCGCTTTGTAGATAACAGTAAAGTCAGTGACCACCACGCCATAATTCCTACCGGGGAACACGTGAATTTAACTGCTTTGGTAAACGATGAGAAGAAGCTTTTTGATCTGATTGCCAGGAGATTTATAGCTATGTTTTATCCTCCTTATACTTATGAAAAAACTACTATCTGTACTTTGATAAACGGGGAACGTTTTTATTCCCAGGGCAGGGTAGTCAAGGAACAGGGTTGGAGAATAGTGACCTCTAAAAGGGAAGAAGAGGATAGGAGCCAGCGCGAAGTGCTGCCCGAACAAACCCTTAGCCGTCAGGAAGAGGGCAGCAAAAAGCAGCTCAAAAACTGCCAGATGAAGCGTGGCATGACAAGTCCACCGGCACGTTACACTGAGGCAGCACTGCTGACGGCCATGGAAAACCCGGTTAAGTTTATTGATGACAAGAAACTGCGAGAATCAATAAGTGGCAGCGGCCTGGGTACTCCTGCTACCCGAGCAGAGATTATTGAAAAACTAATTAGCAGTTTTTATATGGAGAGGAATGGCAAGCAGTTAGTCCCTACTTCCAAGGCCAAACAGTTGATAGAACTGGCCCCCGAGGAACTCAGGTCACCTGTTTTAACTGCCCAATGGGAAGAACAGTTGAATCATATTGCTAAAGGTAAAGGCAGCAGAAAAACCTTTATCGAAGGAATAAGAAGAAGTGCTCAGGAAATGGTGAGCGATATTCGGCAGGATAGCAGCGAATATAAACCGGATAATGTCACCAAAAGCAAATGCCCGGCTTGCGGAAAGAATATGCTGCTGGTACAAGGGAAAAGGGGTAAAATGCTGGTCTGTCCAGATCGCAGCTGCGGTCATCGCCAGCCGGAAAAGGTAAAAGATGATGATATTTTTAAAAAGGATAGAAACACTGCTCGAATTAATCAGAAGCTAATCAAGCAGTATAGTGATAACGAACAATTTGGTACCAGCCTGGGCGACTTATTAAAGGCTGCTTTAAATGAAAAAGAAAAGAAAAAGGACTAGATAGGAAGCAAGAATCTTACTGTCCCATCGCTTCAATCAGGAAGGAATGGACTTCTAAATAGATTGAAGATGACTATGCTAATAAACCATCACTCAAAAGGCTCATATGCCACTTATGCACTGATATTTTAGCCTTAATAATCCAATACCAGAAGTATATATTATATGTGATATAATAAAGTAGCAAGATACTTTGTTTAACTTTCCTGAAAAAAAAACCACCAGGAACTGGCTTCAACGTTGTATCAGCATTTTTTTATTGCCATACGGAGCAAAGCATCCTTAATCAGATACGAGAAAATATAAGGGGGCCACTTAATGACAGGGTTTGTATATTATACAATTCTTCGCAGCATAATAAAAAACTACCAGTCTAACGGTTATGAGATCATGACCGCTAAACATCCTGATTATCCGGATGATATTGCTCACCTCCTGCACGGCTTTCGCCCAGATGTAGTTGCGTACAAAAACGGCTCATATATTATTTGTGATGTACAGGCTAGGGAAACGATAGATCTGCATGAAACCATTGAGCATTGGTCTCTGCTGGACAAAAGCGATTATCCTTTACATGTAGCTGTGCCATTAAGCTGCTATGATCATGCCAAATCTGTGGCCGACCGGAATAACATTGAAGTTTCCCATTGGTGGACAGCAAATCAACTTTAATGAAGCTATATTAAAGTTCCACAAATTTTAAAAGTTAATTAAGAGGTCCCGTGTGTACACACGGGACCTCTTAATTCTGACCTGAACCAGAGCGATTAGCTTATATTATACTCTTACCTGCCCAGTACCTCAACGACTGCTGGCTGTATATAAACAAGGGAAAATTGTGGTAGAATGATAAGACCCGGTACCATAAAAAGTGAAGTGCCGGGTATTGCTATCACTGGACCCCACGGGTTCAGACTGCATTTGTCCATTATCCTTTGTCAATATTGGGGTAACAACTGCGGTATTGGCCTTGATGGGTGTGGAAAGGGGAGTCGCATCTACTACCTTACGCGTGCTATTTATACCCTGATAGGCCATAAACTTGCTGCCAGGCATAACTACTGATTTTTGGGGCGAAAGCTGGTATTTGGCAGGAATAACCGGTTTTGATGCCTTCCATGCTTTACCTGCATACTGGGATGTATCATCAAGCACCCTGCGGGCTCCAGCAAAGTGTTCGCCATACCAGTACCTGAAATCATTGGTGATACCTATGGCAGTGGGCCTACCGGATACAGTTTGAATAACGGTAGGCTGGCCGTTTATCTTTCCTATGTAAAGCGCTACATGTCCAATATGGGTACCCTTCCCATTACTATCGGCTTTCCAAAAAGTAAATATGTCACCAGGCCTTAACTTTTCAATGCCCACCAGTTCATATTTACTGCTTCCTTTAATTTTACGAGAGTAGACTCCCGCAACTTTGCTGCCTACCCGGCTGTAATTTTTAGAAGCAGAGGTGATTTTATAGCCAAAATCCTTATAAACCAGGGAGACAAAATTAGAACAGTCTATAAAACCGGTATCCCAGTATTTGGAATGACCGTAAATCATATAACCGTTTTCCATGTACCAGATGGCTCTTGCAGCCAGTGCTTGTGATTCGCTGTTATTGTAATTGCTCAAAAAAGCATCAGCAATAACTTTATCATTTTTTAGATATTGGGGATAGTTAGTTTTATAACGTTGAACGTAGGTGCTGCTGCTAGCAGCATTGGCAATAGGTGCACCCATTATACCTGAACTTGATAATACCATCAGGCAGAGACACAGGGCGAAAATTTTTTTAATCATAAGAACCTCCTAAAAATACATAATTTTACCCATTTGGCAAATAACTCTTGAGTAACCATTTGATAAACAACATTCCATATAATAGCACCTTCCTAATAAAATGGTTCTATTTCCTCTTATATAAACCTTCAGGTAAATGTTTACAGACGGCAAAATAGACAAGCGCAATTATTGACAAAATGCCCTCAATCCTCTATTTTTAAGCAATATTGCGCAATGCAATTGTATATAATTACCAGGGTCAAGGGAACGCTAAACTGAGCAATTGCAATACTGTCACCCTGAGCAATTGCGATGGATCTTACTTGCTCCACTGCTTGATTCCCCCGGCCCGGTTGCTTTGCCGAAATAGTCCCCGGGATACCCATCTAGATACCTGCAATCCTTCCATCCAGTTTCCTGTCCCAACTCACATGGCTGCCCAGGCCGGGGAGCCACATACTCCTGGCAAGGATTCTTCACTGTGTTCAAAATGACAGGGGGGCATCTGTGCTCAGAATGATATCGATAAATATGCCATTGCCGTAGTAACCTGATGTGTTTATTCTTCATATAATTTCATAGTATGGCATTTGTTTGGGAGTGACTTATTTGAGAATATTTAAACGCCGCCTATCACGTTCGCCGTTAAATCCCGATTTTATTAAATTTATTGATATGATAGAACAGGATCAAGATGGTATTCTGACTATGCCCGGGAAAAACGGGTACATTCCGCCCCCCCTGGCATTAACCCATCTAACCGGAAAAAAAACATTTCTTAAGTACTGGAGTATGGCCTTGCCATCCATTTATGATTTAAGAAAAGAGGGTCGGCTTACCTCTGTAAAAGATCAGGGGACTGCCGGGACTTGCTGGGCTTTTGCCACCTATGGATCGTTAGAATCCTGCCTGCTTCCCGGTCAAAGCCTGGATCTTTCAGAAAACAACATGAAGAATCTGCTCAGTGAAGAGTGCGCGGATGGATATGACCGTTCTTACGATGGTGGTGGAAACGAATGGATGGCCAACGCTTATCTTTCCCGCTGGAGCGGCCCGGTTCGAGAAAGTATTGATCCTTATGATCCCCGGCATGGTAATTGTAATGTCTTTGCATCCCAAAAACATATCCAAAAGGTAATTTATATTCCAGATCGACGCAGTGCTCTGGACAATAACAACTTAAAACTGGGCATTAAAAATTACGGAGCAGTATTCACCAGTATGTATTTTAGCAATGGGTATTATAATGGAAAAAACTCAGCTTACTATGCTACGGGCGGGGATGTGCCCAACCATGCTGTTTGTTTGGCAGGATGGGATGATAATTATTCTCGATCCCAATTTACCACCTCTCCTCCGGGCGATGGAGCTTTTATTGTACGGAACAGCTGGGGCAAAAACTGGGGAGAGCAAGGATATTTTTATATCTCTTATTATGATGCGTGGATTGGGCGATCCAACGCCATATTTTGCAAGGTGGATAATGCGCTGTCTGGAGATATTATTCATCAGTATGATCCGCTAGGCTGGGTCGCAGGTTACGGCTTTGAGAAAAATACCGCCTGGTTTGCTAATATCTTTAAGGCTGAAAGTGATCAGCATCTAAAGGGTTGCAGCTTTTATACCGCTTCACCAGATTCTGCTTACAGCTTGTATGTTTATAAAAAAGTGGCCGCTTCAAAACCTAGGAGCGGGAAGATGATAAAAAAATTGGAGGGTAGAGTAAGTGATTCTTCTTACTTTGTTAAAAAGTTCTCCAGCTCTGTTCCCCTAAAAAAAGGTGATAGATTTTCAGTAGTGGTCAAACTTACCACTCCAGAATGGAACTGGCCTATACCAGTACAAATACCTGTTACAGGTTACAGCAGCAAAGCCCAATCCCAGCCAGGTCAAGGCTTCATAAGTGATAATGGCAAAGCCTGGTATGATATGTACAGCGAAGAAAAAAATGCCGGCGTATGCCTCAAGGCCTTTGCCAGTCGAAAAAGGCCTTAGCTTTGCTTCTTTTATGATATACTTTCAGTAACTGTATGGAAATAAATAGTATTTCTCCTCACCTTGTATATCATTCATTGTAATCAAGTTCTTTTTTTGCATCAATAGGAAGGTACCAAAAGCGAACAGGCAGGGGATAAGTTCGGGGAGAGAGAACGAAGAGGCTTTGTAAGGGAGCAAAAGGACCGTATTTTGCTGTGAAAGGAGATCGGACTTATGGCAGACAAAAGTGAGGTAATCAAGTCTGAGGGCAGGGCAATAACAATTTACTCCTTAATACTTGTAGTCTTTGGAATCCTGCTATTATTATTGGTACTAAATCACAAACCTTTAAACACAGAAATTCCTTATACCATAAAACTCGTAGAAGATAGCTCCGCCCCGGATACGGTTCAATACACCTGGCATGTGGTGGTGCAGGAACCGGTCCGAATGGTGGAGCTAAAGTACATAGCAGAAAACCTGGTAGAGGAAGCTAAGGCAGGCAGCAGCTTTACTGCCCTGGAAATTTTAATTTATGATTATCCAGAATACATAGGGCATGGTTATACCCTAGCCAGGGTGGTATATGCTCCACAGGGAGATTGGAGAAAAGCTAATACCGTGGAGCCTGGTGACTACAATCAAATGTCAATACAATGGGATGTAAGGGATAAGGTCTGGGAGAAACAGCTCAACCAGGATGAAGTACTGATATGGAAGGCCTGGCAGGACTATTATGAGCAACTGCTTGCCAGGGGAACAACAGCAGATGAAGACATGATCAATAAAGTTATTGCCGATAAATATAAACTGGAGCCATCAGCGGTTGCTGCTATTCGATTGAAACAAGAATACTGGAGATATAGCAATTTTGATTACCTTACCAGGTAGTAAGGTGACACGTTTATTTCTTTTTCAGGGCAGGTTGAGGCTGAAGGCTGAATGCGCTACGCCTGTATATATCCCGGAAAAAAACATAGGTTAAAGCACCGAGAAAGAGCAATCCAGCGAAACCAACTGCTGGATAAAGAATACCAACCAGATTTGAGAAACCAAACTGAGCCAGCCCCAGAGCGACCAAGGCGCTAAATACTGCTATAGGCTGGTAGACTTTTACAAAAATATTAAAAGCCCGGTGGTTAAAAACAAGCCCATAATCCCATATACACCAAAATGCCCAAAAAACTGAAGCACTTCCTGTCCGGATGCAAATCCTGCTCCAACCACAGTGCCTATATAAGTGGCAGCTATATAAAAAGTTGATAATTTATTATTCTTCTTCATAAACTTAGTTTGTTGATTTTTGAGATAGTCTAAGCCCGGTAAATTTTATATTAATTTCCCGAGCTATCAGAAATGATAATTATCCGATCGCGGTTTTCCCATGTTTAATTTTTTACTGTTTTAATATAGCAAGGGCAGGGAAATCTTCGACTCATTACGAAATATTATTATATAACGTTTAATAAGAAATTAATGCACAGAGGAGGAAGATATAATGTTTAAAAAGATTCTGGTTCTAGTCGATGGCTCTGAATTCTCTACTAATGCAACCAGAGCAGCCGCATCTATAGCCGATAAATTTTCAGGGAAGCTAACCCTGCTTCATGTTGTAAGCAAGTCTTTTTTAAAAACTACCATGCCTGATCTAGAACAGGAAATTGCCGAACTAAGAGCCGAAGGCAGTCAAATATTAATTGACGCTATGGCTGCCATAGGAAAGAACGAAGATGAATTAGATACTATTCTGTCATGGGGAAACCCCATGGATATAATTTTAGAGGAAATTGAAGATGAGGGGTATGACCTTATTGTGATGGGAAGCCGTGGATTAGGTGCTATAAAGGGATTGCTGATGGGCAGCGTCAGCGAACGTATAAGCAGGTCAGTAAAGGCCCCGGTATTAATAATCAAAGATTTCCCCCTCTAGGCAAGCTACAGATCTTTCTCACGACTCTAGCTGAGCAGATCCGTGCAAATACCAATCTGCACCAAAAAGAGCCTTTAAATTTAAAGGCTCTTGGCAATTATTTCATTTAATTAATATAGGTGGCGGAGAAAGGGTCTTTGAGATTTTAGTACCTGAAACTATTCTTTCTTCTTTTCGAACCACCGAATTTAACCTGACTTGGATTAATTAACTTGAATTAACTAACTTGGGTTAACTAACTGAAATTGTCTTACTGGACTAATTACCTTTGACTCACTGATTCGGGCTAACTAACTTGGATTACCTAACTTGAATTAACTAACTTGGGTTAAACCAATTGGATTC
>CAZHHJ010000047.1:0-14822 GCA_964531295.1 uncultured Syntrophomonas sp. | reverse complement strand
CCCGTTAGTTTTGTTTTACTTCCATTAAGCAACAGTTGATCTTCAATCCCAAAAATACATTGCGTCCATATCATAAAAACAGCTGGGCACCCTTCCTTCTATAATTTTTTTATCCCCACTCCGAACATCATTACAGGATCACTCCTTTAGTTAATAGTGCTTTACAGTAAATCATTGTTTACTATTTTGTTTTGAACATTTATACTTATTTCAGTCTTTTGAATTTTTATAAGCAGGTGTATATATGACTGAATCAGAAAAGATTGTTGACGACTTCATATTTTTGCTGACCTATATGCGTCATAACTACTTACGGCCCGCAGAGCAAATTACCCGGCTCAAATTAAGCCATGCCCAGTTCCATGCTATTTCTTTTTTAGCTCTCAAAGGGCCTCTGCCTATGAGCGAACTGGCTAATAATATGGGCATATCCAAACAGCAGCTCACCCCTCTAATTTATAAGCTTATCGAAGCCCGGTGGGTAATAAGAAGAACTGATGAAAATGATCGGCGGATAGTGCTGATAGAGATTACCGAAGAAGGTATAAACATGTATACAGAATTGAAAAACGATATAAAACATAAATTCTCCGAAAAATTAAGTGAACTCCCAGAAAAGGAACTTAAAGAGCTAGCTGACCTAATGCAAAAAATTCAGATCATTCTCAAAGGCGCAACGTAACCATGCCTGCAATATCAAATAATCAAATTTATTAAGGTGGTCAATAGAATGGAAAAGTTGAAAAAAATCTTATCGATATTAGGTATAATTGTTCTTCTGGCTGGAGCAGGTGCTTTATACTACTATGTCTATCAAGGCATTCATTTTTTTTCTACTGAAGATGCTCAGGTTACCTGTGATATGGTTAACATCACCCCGGAATTAACCGGGCAAGTCAAGAATTGGGATATAAAAGAGGGCGAGCAGGTTAAGAGTGGACAGGTCCTGGGGAAACAGGATGTCAGCAGCATGATTACGAGTTTGCCAACAGATTCCCAATCTATGGCCAACCCTGCTGATCTATTTATCAACAAATCAGAAATTAAGTCCCCTATAGATGGTAAAGTAGTTAAATCTAATGTTATTAAAGGCCAAGTGATCAGCCCCGGGATGGAAATCGCTACTATAGCAGATACTTCGCATTTTTATATCAAAGCTCATATTGAAGAAACGGATATTTTAAAGATAGCCAAAGGGCAGAAGGTGGACATAAAAATAGATGCCTATGCTAAGAAAAGCTTCCAGGGTTACGTAGAAAATATCGGACAGGCTACCACCTCCGCCTTCAGCACCATGCCGTCTTTAAACACCAGTGGCACCTACTCCAAAGTTACTCAGTTGATCCCTATCTATATCAGCATTATGGATGCTGATCAACTAAATCTTATGCCTGGTCTGAATGCAGTTATAAAAATCCATATCAAATAGAGAAATGAGGTTATCCCCCTGGAAATAACTATTGATAATGATGACCGCCAGCTTATAGCAGGTCTATTAGCCCATGCTTTCATAAACATTAAAATAAATGGCATCATGATTCCATCTTCATCTATCATTCAGGATCAAGGAGAAAACTGCGTCTATGTTATCGAGGAACAGGTAGCCCAGCGGCGGATGGTTGCTGCCGGATTAAGCAATGAACAGAATACCCACATTCTTACCGGGCTTGATGAGGATGAACAGGTGGCAGTTAGCAACGTCCATGTCTTGCTCGATAAAACCCCGGTTGAGGTTCAGTAAGAACCACTAACACTGGATGGAGATTGTCATTTATGCTTAAATTATTCAGCGGATTAAAACCATACATCTGGAGTTTGTTCTGGGTAGTTGTGTTTATTTTTGCCCAGTCTCTCGCTGAACTTTACCTTCCTACCTTAATGTCAGAAATGGTCAATAAAGGTATGATGAAGGGCGATGCCGGCTACGTCTGGAAGTTTGGCAACTATATGCTGGCAGTAGCCCTGCTCAGTAGTCTTTGCTCTATCGTGGGCAGTTATCTTTCAGCCATTATAGGGATGAGTTTCGGGCGTGATACCAGGGATAAAGTATTTTCCCGGGTAGAAAATTATTCTCTGCATGAATTCGATAAGATCGGAACTGCTTCACTTATTAACCGCACTACCAATGATATTACCCAGGTGCAGACCCTTCTGGTAGTCGGCCTGCGCTTCATGGTCAATGCCCCTATTATGTGCATTGGGGGAATAATCATGGCTTATTCCAGGGACAGCCACCTTACCCTTATTCTGCTCGTCGTCCTGCCCTTGATGCTAGCCTTCATCGGCGGCATTGCCACTTATATCGTGCCCCTGTTTAAAGCCATGCAAATCAAGTTAGACAAAGTCAACCTGGTACTCAGAGAAAATTTAACCGGAATAAGAGTTATCCGAGCCTTTAACCGTCTAAAAAAGGAAACCACACGCTTCGATCAAGCCAACCGGGATCTGGCTGATATCTCTATTCGGGTCAATAAAATAATGGCCTCCTTGCAACCGGTTATGATTATTTTTATGAACTTCACATCCATTGCCATAATATGGTTCGGAGGCCTGCGTATCGCCCAAAACAGCATGCAGATCGGTGATATGATGGCCTTTATACAATATGCCATGCAGATAATGTTTTCTATTATTATGGTTACCGTCATGTTTGTTATGCTGCCCCGGGCCCAGGCGTCGGCTCTGCGCATAAACGAGGTCCTGGATATGGAACCTACCATAGTAGATCCTCCGGATGCGAAATCATCGCATGAACAGAAGGGGTATGTTGAATTCGAGGATGTGACTTTTTTCTATCCCGGAGCAGAGAACCCCGCCATTAGCCATATTTCTTTTAAAGCGCGGCCGGGAGAGATCACCGCTATTATCGGAGGTACGGGCTCGGGTAAATCCACCCTCATCAATCTCATACCTCGCTTTTATGATGTTAGCCAGGGCAGGGTGCTGGTGGATGATATGGACGTTCGGGAAATGAGGCAGCAGGAGTTGCGTGCCAAAATGGGCTTTGTACCGCAGACTCCCGTTCTGTTCAGCGGAACTATTGCCGATAACATTCGCTACGGCAAAAATGATGCCGCCGACCATGAGATTGAGCAGGCTGCTGATATCGCTCAAGCCAGTGAGTTTATTAACGCTATGCCCGATAGATACCAATCTGTTGTTTCCCAGGGCGGAACTAATTTATCTGGAGGCCAGAAACAGCGTCTTTCCCTTGCCCGGGCCCTGGTCAAAGAACCGGCTATATATATCCTGGATGATAGCTTTTCCGCCCTTGATTTCAAAACCGATGCCCGGCTTCGTGCTGCGCTTAAAAACGAAATTGTCAACTCCACCCTTATAATTGTTGCCCAGAGGGTAAGTACGGTCATGGATGCTGATCAAATCATCGTGCTGGATGATGGTCAAATAGCTGGAATTGGCAGACACCGGGAACTCCTGGAAAAGAGCCAGGTATATTATGAGATCGTGTCCTCCCAGTTATCAGAAGAGGAGATTGCATAGTATTATGAATGTGAATAAGCCCCACCAAATAAAATCTCAGCCACCGCCTCGCCATGGGCCTATGGGTGGTGGCCCGCCAATGGGGAGGCCGGCCGAAAAAGCCCGGGATTTTATCGGAACCTTAAAAAGATTGGCCCAATATTTGAGTCCGGAGAAGTCCCGGTTCATTGCGGTTTTCTTTCTGGCAGTTGGCAGTACCCTATTTTCCATCGTTGGACCAAAAATCATGGGGAAGGCCACTACCAAACTGGGCGAAGGGGTTTTAGCTAAATACGCCTATTTAATGCAGCTTAATGCGGCCATCCAGAATAATATGCCCATAAGCTATATCAATCAGCTGCGAAAACAAGCTATTCCAAGCTTTGATTTAGACTATATTGGCAGGATTTTGCTATTGCTGCTGGGCCTATATCTTTTGAGTGCCCTTTTCAGTTACATCATGGCCTATGTAATGTCTACTGTATCCCAGGAAACTGTTTACCGGATGCGCAATGACGTTAAGAACAAGTTGGATCGCCTCCCCCTCAGGTATTTCGATCAACGCACCCATGGCGAAATCCTGAGCCGGGTTACCAACGACATGGATAATATAGCCAATACCCTGCAGCAGAGCCTGACTCAACTGATCACCTCATTCGTTACCCTCTTCGGAACATTAGTTATGATGCTTAGTATCAGTCCCCTTTTAACCCTGATTGCTCTGGCTTCTCTGCCTGTAAGTGTTGTTATAACCGGGAACATCACCCGTTACTCCCAGAAGTATTTTAAAGAGCAGCAAAAACGCCTAGGAGAATTGAATGGCCATGTGGAGGAAATGTATTCCGGACACAAAATTGTCAAAGTGTTTGGACGGGAACAAGAATCAATAGAGGAGTTTAAGGCCATTAATTCTGAACTATACGAGGTAGGCTGGAAAGCCCAGTTTATGTCCGGCATTATTTTCCCGGCTTTGAACTTCGTCAATAATATAGGATATGTTTTAGTATGTATCATCGGCGGTGTTATGGTAGCCCAGAGGACCATTCAAATCGGTGATATTCAAGCATTTATACAGTATATCAGGCAGTTTACCCAGCCCATCATTCAGGTGGCCAATATAGCCAACATATTGCAATCCACGGTTGCTTCTGCCGAGCGGGTGTTCGAAATAATGGATGAGCCTGAAGAATTGGCAGATCGCCAGGATGCCAGGGTAATCGCTTTCCCCCAGGGCAGAGTTCAATTCGAACGCGTGAAATTCAGCTACAAAGAGGATGTACCTCTTATCGAAGACCTGAGCATCGATATCAAAGAAGGTCAGACCGTTGCCATCGTAGGCCCAACCGGAGCCGGGAAAACCACTCTGGTTAACCTGATCATGCGTTTCTATGAAGTACAAGAGGGCCGTATTACAATAGATGGAATAGATATCAAAGAAATGAAGCGAGGGGATTTACGGGCCCTGTTCGGTATGGTCTTGCAGGATACCTGGCTCTTTAATGGTACTATCAGGGATAATATCGCCTATGGCCGGGAAGGAGCCTCCGAACAGGAGGTTATTGATGCGGCTCAAGCCGCCCATGCCCATCATTTTATAATGACCCTGCCTGAAGGCTATGATACTATCTTAAACGAAGAAGCCTCCAATATATCCCAGGGGCAGAAACAGCTTCTGACTATTGCCCGGGCTATACTGGCTAACCCGACCATCATGATACTGGATGAAGCCACCAGCAACGTCGATACTCGCACCGAAGTGCTGATTCAGCAGGCTATGGGCTCTTTGATGAAAGGCAAAACCAGCTTTGTCATCGCCCACCGGCTTTCAACCATTAGAGAAGCAGACCTAATCCTGGTGATGGACCATGGTGCCATTATAGAACAGGGTCGCCATAGCGAGTTGCTCGCTCAAGAAGGGTTCTATGCCGACCTCTATAACAGCCAGTTTACCGGAGCTAGCCTGGCTTGATGAATGATTTTTCCGGCTGGCATCTTCATGAAGATGCCAGCCGGAAAAAATGCGCATATTTAATTAATGAGTTCATAAGCAGAATGTTTGTTCAGAGCTTGAGTTCTTATCTAACTCTCCAGCAGGGCTAATAATTTTAACTACCATCAGCCTGACTGGAATATCAAAGCTTAACCTTCCAGCAAATCAAGATCAATATCCTGCAGGAGTGCTTTTAACTTAATAAGCTCGGCTTTATTCAGGGTTATCCCTTTCCCCATTTTTTCATGCTCTGGCGCCCAATCCCGAATGTCAATTTTGGGTGCCCGGCCGTTCCAGCTCACCAGGTTGATTTCCTTTTGCCATCCCCGTGAACCTTCAGATAATACCCCCATGGGTTTGGTGATTTCATATTTTATATCGGCCATACCAAGAATTCACTTCCTTATATAAATTATTTACATTATTGTATTTTATTGTATTCTTTATTGCAATACTATTTCTTCTTTTCGTTGACAGTGGGGACGGTGCTTCCTGTCAACTTTACACGAAGGTATTGATGAAGTGCCGGATAACTTCCAGTCCCCCCAGCACAGCTCCCAGACTGCTGCCCAGGTTGGCCAGAGCGACTAGTAGTAAAATATGAGTAACCTTGTTGCTCCAGAACCCTTTTATAGAAGTGATATCCTCGGCTATGTTTTCAAAATCTTGTACTTTGGGTTTTCTAATTATGGCCTCGACCAGGCCTGCAAACCAACCGGCCGCCAAAAGTGGATTTAAGGAACTGATAGGTGAGACTACAAAAGCCGTGATTATGGACAAAGGATGAGCCCAAGAGAGCAGGGCTCCTAACGCTGCTAAAGAACCATTCCATATAATCCAGGCGGCTACCTGATCAATTCCTGCTGCCCTATCTACAGAAAATGTTGAAACAATTAGTATCAAGATCAGCACTGGTATAGCCCAGGCCACCATTTTGGTGACTTTGGAGACCGGCCTGACTTGAGATAGCTTTTCCAGATCATGTTCTTTGCTCAATTCCATTTTGATCCCTGGAATATGCCCGGCTCCCAGGACGGCAACAACTTTTTCCCCTGGGGCTTCCTTAATTTTTTGCGCCAAGTACTGATCTCGTTCATCAATTAATATAGACTTAATATGGGGGAAGGACCTGGATAGTTCTTCTAAAGCCGCGGTCAACATATCACTGCTTTTCATGTTCTCCAGTTCTTCTTCACTAATTTCTTCATTGATAAACATACTTATTAGGAGTTGAAAAAATAGTTTCATTTTTCCCCACAAATTAATGCTCCTCCATAAGCGCATCATAGTAGTCTGAATATCACGATCTGCCAAACAGAGCTCTGCCCCTATTTCCTGGGCTGATGCTATCCCCTGCATCATCTCCTGACCCGGTTTAATATTAAACTGCTGGGCTAGCCTTTTCTGATATGAAGAAAGTATTAAATTAACTAACAGCAGCAAAGCCTGGCCATCTTTAATAATCTGGGTGATATTAGTGTTTTTCCAGCGATTTGTATCAGCGATATTACTATAGCGGGACTGACACAGCTCAATACACACCGTATCCGGCCGTTCTGCCTCAATTACTGTCCTGACCTGATCCGCACTCTTTAGGGAAATATGAGCCGTTCCGATAAGAATTATCTGCCTGCCATCCATTTCCAGGTGATGGACATTTTCAAGCATCAAATTTTCGTTTTCAACCGTCAAGTTATCACTTCCTAAAATATTTCGATAAACCATCATTAATATTAACATAAGACCAAGCCTTAGTAATTCATAAAAGATCACTTCATGGTTATTATCGTTAATTAACTGCTATTTGTTTTGAAAAAGTATATCATTGCTCCCCCATTTTCCCTGTATATTAATTATATTATTAATGGTACAATTTCCTATGGTGCCGCTGGAGATGGCTTGGAAACCTAGAAATGTCAAGCTGTGGTCATTCATAAAATGCAACCCAACAATTCTTTAGATAAGGAAATGAAATAATGGATGAAAGAGCCCTTGAATTAGGCAATAAAAAAATCAGTCACCTACTCTGGCAGTTTTCCCTCCCGGCTATCATTGGCATGCTAGGCAATTCAATGTATATGATAATAAACCGTTTATTCGTAGGTAACGTGGTAGGAGCAGATGCTATTGCAGGGATGGCAGTTACCATGCCCATTTCTTTAATCATCATGGCTTTCGGTATGCTGGTGGGTATTGGTGCCGGGGCCATGATCTCCATTCGCCTGGGCCAAGAGAAGCAAGAGGAAGCTGAGCATATTCTGGGTAATGCACTTTCCCTGCTCCTCATTATTGCGCTGGTACTTTCGGCAGTATTACTGCTTGGCCTGGATTATCTCCTAACCGCCTTTGGGGCCAGTGCTGATATACTGCCTTATGGGCGGCAGTTTATCAGCATCATCTTGTTCGGATCGGTTTTTCAGCACATAGGCTTTGGTTTGGGGTCCACCATCCGTTCTGAGGGTAATCCACGTATTTCTATGAATATCATGCTGATTAACGCAGGCCTAAACGTTGTTTTAGATTTTATCTTCGTCTATATTTTGGGGTATGGAATGCCTGGAACTGCTGTGGCGACAGTTATCTCCCAGGCTGTTTCGGCCGCATTGGTTATTCGCCATTTTCTAGGTCCCGCCAGTGTTATCCGGCTTAAACTCAAAAACCTCCGCCTGCGCCGTCATATAATTATGGATATCTTAAGTGTGGGCATGGCGCCCTTTTCAATGCAGTTGGTTTCCAGTGTGATAATAATTCTTTATAACCAGGGTCTGGCCCATTATGGAGGAGATGCAGCGATCGGCGCTTTTGGCATAATTTATTCTATAACTATGTTCATTCTTATGCCGGTAATAGGTATTAGCCAGGGTGTACAGCCTATTATTGGTTTTAACTATGGGGCAGGAAAGTATGACCGGATGAAGGAATCTCTTCGCCTGGCTATCATCTACGCTACATTCATCGTAACGATGGGATTCATAGTAATCCAAGTTTTTGCCCTGCCCATTATGGAATCATTTACCTCAGACAAAGAACTCCTTCAAATCGGCATACATGGTATAAGAATCTTCTTGTTAGCCCTGCCAGTTATCGGTTTCCAGATTATCAGCGCCAATTTCTTCCAGGCTATTGGCAAGGGTCTTATTTCCATGTTCCTGAATCTCTTACGCCAGGTGATTCTACTCATACCCATGCTCTTGATTTTCCCGCATTTCTTCCACTTAAACGGAATCTGGCTTTCCTCCCCGGTCTCTGATGCGACCGCATCAATCTTAACTGCCATCGTACTTTTTAGCGCATTACGCAAATTAGATCTGAATCAGCGCAGAATGCAGCTGGAAAATGATTAGTTATTATCTTTTCAATCCCCAATGACTGGGAAACGAACATAAAAGGTGGTCCCCCCGGTATCGGTCTTATAAGTGATTACTGCACTATGTCGCTCCGCTATTCCATAGCAAACCGACAGCCCCAGGCCAGTTCCATTTTCCTTGCTGGAATAAAAAGGCACGCTGATCATGGGAGCTATATCATCATCGATACCATGTCCTTCATCCTGAACCGCTAGCACCGCTACCGAATTACTTTCCATATAGGTCCTTATGGTTATAGTCCCTGTAGCCTGCATCGCGTCCAGACCATTCTGAACCAGATTCAATATAAGATGACGTATTTCTTGGGGATCAACCATAAATGCTTGGGTCGGTCCTAGTTCAACCTCTATTCGTTTTTCCTGCGGTGAAGCACTGCTTCGCATAAGAGGCAGCAGGTTTATAAGAATGGTGCTCAGGTTTTCAGGTTCAAGCTCTATATATCTATCTTTGGCTAACAAGAGAAATTCGCTTATGATGGCATTGGCCTGATCCAATTCCTTAAGCATGAGATCAAAGTACTCTGTGCTCCCCTGGTGAACATCGTTCATTTGCAACATTTGCAGCATTCCATGCACTGTTGTCATGGGATTCCTGATCTCATGACCCAAGCTGGCAGCAATTACTCCGACCAGATTCATCTGGGATAGGCGCAGCATTTCTTTTTCCATAATCTTGATATCAGTAACGTCACGGCCCACTGACTGAATTTCCACCACTTTATCCTCATGTAATATAGCACTGTTAATCCAATGCACTAAACGATATCTTCCGTCAGCCCTGCAAACCCAGTGTTGATAACTTTTGACCGGATGTTCCTTATTAAGTGATTGGATGAAGTGTTGCACATATTGCTCATCTTTATCAGAGATAACGGCCATAAATTTTTCTTGCCCCTCGCTATCTCCTTCTAAGCCAAAATACTTGCAGAAAGCTGGGTTGGTGTAATTTACGGTGCCATCAGGTAAGCATCTGCAAATAAGTTCAGTCTGGGCTTCCACTATCCTTTGATAACGATCTTTCGACAGATTCAGGGCTTCCAGCTGGTTTAACCTTTTTTTCAAGCGTATATTTTCGGCCGTAATTTTATCGATATTGCTTATTAATTCATACTCGGCTTTATATTTGCTCAATGTTTCATCGCCCTTTCTAGACACGATATCAAACTACTATAATTCGAGTTTGCTTATAAACTAAACGCTATCCAATCATAATTTAACATACAATTTCAGAAAAATTTGTTATAATTTGTTAAGTAGGCTCAGATAATAATATATGGGGAATGTTTTTTTCATGCTTAAAATATAATAAATATAGTGGGGAGGTGTCATAAATGAAAAAGTCTCACACTTTTGATGTAATGACCAAATGTCTGGATAAGAGTAATGATACTATAGCGGCTTTAAAATATTTCGGTAATGATGCAGAGGAAGATGAGCATTTACTTTTGAGAATATTCTCGGTGGAAAGCACTACTGAAAATGGTACCTACATCCAGCCTACCTGTTTGACCCTGGAAGGCCGGCAGGTGGTAGACCTTTATAATTTCCTGGATCATTACTTTGGAGCCAGAAATATAGCGGCCAGGGATGGCCAGGAAAGCGAGGGCTAATTTAATCCGCACTTTAACAATTACCCGCAACTTTGCGGGTTTTTATTTTTCAAATGGTCTTCTTTGGAAATCCTTGATTCTAAAGTATAATAAGGCTAAGCAGTTCTTCTAACACAGTTTTAATCTGATGTTTGATCTGGCCAGGTGTTTTTTACTCTTAAGTGTATAAACGAAAACCGCTCGTTATTTGTATCTAAGCAATAACCAAAGGAGGAATATTATGTTCAAGCATATTTTAGTCCCGGTAGACGGTTCTGTGTTTTCCACCAATGCTGCCCGCAAAGCCGTAGTAATAGCCCAAAAACACGACAGCGACATCACTCTTTTGCATGTGATTAACCATTCCCAGCTTTTTAGCATGGGTCATCCTCAATCCATGCCCATGATAACCGATGCTATGTTAGAGGGTATGAAGAGCGGGGCAGACAAACTTCTGGCGGAAACCCTGGAAGCTATTAGTCCCACCTCGGTAGAAATTAAAACTGAAATAGAATGGGGAATACCTTCTACAGTAATTATTAGCAAAGCCCGAGACGGTATTTGTGATCTTATTGTCATGGGTAGCCGTGGTTTAGGAGCAGTGTCCGGTTTACTGCTGGGAAGTGTCAGCGACCGGGTAGCCAAAGTAGCTCCCTGTCCGGTGATGATTGTAAAGGATAATTAGCTACTCATAACGCTAGCTGATCATAGCAAAGGGACTGAATAAATAGGGGGCTGCGCTTATGAACCGTGATTTTCTTATTGAAAGAGCTTGTGAACTGGCTGCCCGGGCACATGCCGGGCAGTTTCGCAAAGGCACGGACATTCCTTATATTTCACATCCTATGGCAGTAGGCATTATTCTGGCTACGGCCGGGGCTACCACCGATGCGGTGATAGCAGGGATCTTACATGATGTGGTAGAGGACAGCAGCGTATCTCTGGAAGAAGTGGACGAGCTCTTTGGTAATAGGGTCCGCGCCCTAGTGGAAGCTTGTTCAGAACCAGATAAATCGCTGCCCTGGGAAGAAAGGAAGAGGCAGACTCTGGAATCTCTGCAGGATGTAGACCGAGATGTATGGCTGATCACTCTAGTTGATAAACTCAATAATATCCGCATTACGCTACAGGAATATGAAGTTTGCGGTGAAGAAATATGGAATCGTTTTAATCGGGGCCGCCAGGAACAGGAATGGTATTATAGAGGACTAGTGGAGACCCTGCGCAAAAACTACAAATATCTGCCCTGTATGTTCTATGAGTTCGAAAAGCAGGTAGGCAAACTCTTTGGCAAATAATTTTTGAATATATAAAAGCGAATCCCCGCTCATAAACTTAACCCCTGAAATTATCTCCGGGGTTAAGTTTATGCAGATATTCTTTTAAATTCAGCGCATCATCTTCTTCAAATGCTGCTAGGGCTTTTTTATTGGCCCTAATAATAGCTTGATTTACAGGTTGCTCCAATTCCCGTCCTTTCCCGGTTAAAAACACCTGTAAAGCCCTTCGGTCCCGCGGACAGGGCTGCCTTTTTATCAAGCCCTTCTGCTCTACCCGATCCAGGATTCCGGTAACAGATGAACTATCAAGCAAAAGACGTTCTGCCAGCTGCCGGGGCGTTTGCCCATCTGCATCCCACAGACAACTCAATATGGCATATTGGCCAGGGGTTATTCCCAAAGGAGCCAGTTCAGCCTTGAAAAGTTGTTGTACCGCCTGTTGCGCCTTGGTGAGCGCAAAGTTAATGCACTGTTCTAATTTCATAAACAAAGAATCCTTTCCCAATGATCCAAACTTTAGTTATTAAATGTTCTTTATAAATAAAGCCCGTACTTTCATAGAAATACTGGCACGCTGTGTGCGAATCATTTTACCCGCATAAACAGGTCTTATCTGCTCTACATGAACAGTGTAAGACTTTTTTATCTGGTATACAAGCTTTTTAACAACTAGGACGCGGGAACACCTGCCTTACTCATCAATATATTGGCTGCACTTCTGATTTCATCAGCTCTTCCAATCATAATCAAACAGTCCCCGGCGGTTATTATTTCTTCCGCACCCGGATTAGGTATATAAACCTCACCTCGATTTATAGCCAGGACGGTAGTTCCATGCCGCTTGCGAAAATCTGCCTCGGAGAGAGTTTTGCCTGCTATTTCTGATGCTGGCTCAACCCTGATTTTTTTCACTTCCATATCACTCAGGTAATGTTTCAGCATGTTTATGTCGCGGCCCACTGCTGAAACACCCCTTAACATTTCATAATTTTCACTGCGCACCAGAGAAACATATTCTTCTATTTCATTGCGTGGCACCATATACTGATCCAATACCCGGGCAAATATCTCTACCGAGGTTTCATATTCTTCAGGGATAACGGTATCGGCACCCAGTTTATGTAAATCGGCCATATCCGCTATCAGCCTGGTACGGACTATTATATGGGTAAGCGGGTTTAATTTCCTAACCATATAAGTTATTCTGCGTAGGGCAGTCGAATCACTTATAGCGATTACCACGACCCTGGCATCCTTAACTCTGATATGGTTTAAAACCGTCTCGTGAGTAGCATCCCCAAAATATATAGGTTGGCCGTTCCCCTGTTCCTGTCGCACCGTTTCAGCATTAATTTCCAATATCACATATGGAATACCGGCATAGAGTGCGGCCCGGGATAAATTTCTCCCATTTACACCATAACCGATGATGACCAGATGATTTTCCTGTTCAATATCAGCGTCCAAATCAACCGTCCAGGGGTATCTGCCGCTCAGCAGTCTCTCCGGCAGAGGAAGTTTGGATATCAGCGCCGCTACCCAAGGAGCAACTGCAATAAGGAAGGGGGTCAGCATCATGGTTAATATGGAGGCAGCCAAGAATCCCTGATATAGCTCAGCACTCAGCAGTGCACTGCCTATGCCACTCTGAGCAAGTATAAAGGAAAACTCCCCCACCTGACAGAGGGTGAATCCAACTATTACCGCCACTCTCAAGGGATATCCCAGGATTATCGAGGCTAGAGCGGCAACCAGGCCTTTAATTGCCAGCATGGCCAGGGTAAATATTATGATGGTGCCCAGATGGGCGAAGGCCGTTTGCAGGCTTAAGAGCATACCAATGGACACAAAAAACAGGCTGGTAAAGGTGTCTATAAAAGGTATGATACTGGCCAGAGCCTGATGGCTGTATTCTGATTCAGCAATAATCAGCCCGGCCAGGAAGGCCCCCAGGGCCAGTGAAAGGCCGGTGCTGTAGGTAAGCCAGGCAATAGAAAAGCATATCACGATAATACTTAACATAAATAATTCCCGGCTCTGGGTCCTGGTAATTTGGTAGAGTACAGGCGGAAGCACGTATAAGGAAAGAATCACTATCATTACTATTAGCACGATCGCCTTGATTAAAACCATCCACAGGGAACCTGTTTCTGCAGTCCCAGAAGCTAACCAGGGGGTAAATAACATCATTGCTACTACTATAATATCCTGGTAGATGAGAATACCCAGGGCTGTCTTGCCCTGAGGCGTATCCATCTCCAGTCTCTCCCCCAGCTGTTTGAGTACAATAGCGGTGCTACTGAGAGAGACGATAAAGCCCAGAAATACCGCCTGGTTAGCAGGCAGGCCCATCATGCGACCTATAATAAAGGTTAATAGAATGGTCAAGCCGACCTGAATGCTCCCCCCCAGCAGGATGGTCTTTTTGATACTGATCAGGCTTTTAAAGGAAAATTCTAAACCAATGCTGAACATTAGGAATATAACCCCGATCCCAGCTATCGCTTCCACTTGACCAAGCGATTTTACCAATCCTATACCATAGGGGCCAGCCAGTATACCGGTCAAGAGAAAACCAACCAGGGACGGTATTCTAAGCCGATAGCATATGAACAGTACTATGACCGCCATACCGAATATTATGACTATATCGTGGAGTAAATTTTCTTCCATCTATACTCACTTTCTTGCCCCAGGAAAGATGAGATCTTGGCCGGCTCTGCCCGGCACGGGGCTGATTATTTACTAGCGGACAAAATTGATCCGCGCGATGCTAAGCCTGCTTTCCTGCAGTCCCGATGTATTCCAGCATTCTGTTCAAACACGCCCCACTTTTCATCGATCACCAGATCCGAATCGGGTATTTTAAAACCCGGTGATGGTTCTTCCCTGATTGGTCTGATATCCATCCCCTAAAATATATTTTTATACTAGCATAAATGGTATCACTAAAATATGTTTATTATTACAGCATCTGATCACTCAGACTTTACCAGGATATCATTATTGGGCTCAAAACTCAGGGTCCAGTTTCTGGGACGCTGATCGCGAAATATCCCGCAGCCTTATCGATTCGTTATTTAATGGCTACTGCTATGAAACCCGACTGGAGGCCC
>CAZHHJ010000046.1:0-14835 GCA_964531295.1 uncultured Syntrophomonas sp. | reverse complement strand
CCTGCACTAAGCCGTGAGGATGCTTAGCCGGACGAGCCGCTTAAGCGGCTAGTGCGTAATTATCTTCTGCAGTTATTTTGTTTTTTCACCTTTTTAACGAGCTGGCGACAACTCGGCTCGCTGCCCAACTCACCTATTCCCCCGTCGAAACCATTGCGCCCCCTGGTATTGGATAACTGCCTCGAAGGTTATCTTGGTGTCTGGAATATCGATTTTACACCCTGTTCTGTTTATTGTCAAATTGACCGGCCACGTTCTTTTACTGCCCTTTCCATATCGCGTTTTGCATCGCGGCTGGCTATGTCTTCTCGTTTATCATATAGTTTCTTACCTATTGCTACGGCCAGATCCATTTTGGCCAGACCGTTTTTAAAATATATTTTTAATGGAATCAGGGTAAAACCTTTTTCCTGCTGCAGACCTACCAGACGGCTTATCTCTCGCTTGTGCAAGAGGAGTTTTTTGGGCCTTAATGGTTCATGGTTAAATAAATTCCCCTTATCATAAGGGCTGATATGAAAATTGTTCACCCATACTTCCCCGCCTTTGACTACTGCATAGGCATCCTGCAGGTTGCCCCTCCCCATGCGCAGGGATTTGACTTCGGTGCCCTTAAGGACCAGGCCGGCTTCAAAGGCTTCTTTTATATGATAGTTGTGTCGGGCTTTCCGATTTTCTACTACCGGTTTTATCCCGGTC
Organism: uncultured Syntrophomonas sp.; assembly: GCA_964531295.1. Classification (GTDB taxonomy): domain Bacteria; phylum Bacillota; class Syntrophomonadia; order Syntrophomonadales; family Syntrophomonadaceae; genus JAAYJK01. The sequence goes on along the minus strand of CAZHHJ010000046.1, from coordinate 14,136 downwards.
TTCTTACCCATGATGCACCTCAAAAATGATTTCCGGAGAATAAATTCTCCTCTACTGGGTTGTTTTCCTAGCAGAGAATAACTTCGCTCTAGCAGTTATTTTCCCAAAAATATACCCTCGTCTCAGGCAAGTACAAACCAGGACCAGGGTTCTTACTGCTATTTCTCTATAGTAATTATACCCTAGCTGAGGCTAAACAGTCAAGGACCAGGGGGGACGGTTCGACTGTTCCCGCGGTTCTTGGTTTGTTGATTCTCCTTACACTGAGACCCTTTAATTAACTGGAATCATTAAAAACATTGTTGCCTACAAATGGAGCATTTATTCGGAACATACGGGAAATAGACAGATGATCGATAGCGATTTTGTACGGAGCTGATGGATGAGAGCAAGGGAACAAAACAATTGTGCGTTTAAGAAATTTTATAGATAAGAAGTGATGATATATGCTTGTTATCCGCCAATTTAATTAAAATACAGGAAAGCATAAGAGAATAGATTCTTGGAGGCCTTGAAAGATAAGGGCCCGAAGACAGTTGCTTAGATTAACAGGGGTATTATTCTAAAGGCGTATTCCACAAGCACCGTCAAACCACAAGAACCGTCCCCCTGGTTTTGCTAGACTTTATTGCGGCCCTTCTATAGAATTATAAGAAAAATCAAGGAGCAGTATATTTATTATGAATAAAATGTCACCATCTTCTCGGACTGAACAATTATCACCTTTTATCGTTATGGAAGTCCTGGAAAAAGCACAGGCTATGATGGCTCAAGGGGAAGATATCATTCATCTGGAGGTGGGAGAACCGGATTTTCCTACTCCCGAGCCAATTAAAGAAGCGGTCATAAAGGCTATTAAAGAGAATGATACCCATTATACGCACAGTCTGGGCAAAATTACATTAAGAGAAGAGATAGCCAGGTTCTACTGGAAAAAATACCGGGTGGAGATATCTCCTGAGCAGATTATTATAACTTCCGGCAGCTCGCCAGCTATGCTCTTGGTTTTTTCGGCTCTGCTGGAAAAGGGGGAGGAGATTATCCTTCCCAACCCTTATTATGCCTGTTACCCTAACTTTATTCGTTATGTGGATGGACAAGCGATATTCATACCGGTCGACGAGGAAGATGGGTTCAAATATCGCCCTGAAGATATCAAAAAGCATTTGAGTCCACGCACCCGGGCCATCCTGGTCAACTCACCCAGCAATCCCACCGGATCAGTACTTAGTGCTGCTGATCTCAAGACTCTGGCTAATCTGGACCAATTGATTATATCGGACGAAATATATAATGGATTGATTTATGAAGGTGAAGAACACAGTATTTTGGAATTTACCGACCGGGCTTTTGTTTTCAATGGCTTTTCCAAACTCTACGCCATGACTGGTTGGCGCCTGGGGTATCTTATTGCTCCCCGTGAATATATACGGGCTATGCAGATAATGCAGCAGAACTTCTTTATCTGCGCATCTTCTTTCGCACAGGAAGGAGGCATTGCCGCCCTCAAAGATTGTGATCAGGAAGTAAAGTCAATGCTGGCCATATATGATGAGCGGCGCCAGTACTTATTGAAACGTCTCAAAGGGATGGGTATTGCCACTCGGTATGACCCCAATGGAGCCTTCTATGCCCTGGCCAATGTCAAACAATATACTAATGACTCCTATAAATTTGCTTTTGAAATTTTAGAACAGGCCAAGGTAGCTGTAACTCCGGGCATTGATTTTGGCAGTAACTGCGAAGGTTATATTCGTTTTTCATATGCCAATTCCCTGGATAATATCAAGGAAGGTCTGGATCGTTTGGAGGGTTTCTTGAGAAATCGGTAATAGGGAAGGGGTGACCATGGGACGGTCCTGTTGCTTCTTTGAGTAAGGAAGCATAAGGACCGTCACCTTGCTTAAGGGATCAGTTCGAAGTCTATTTTGGCTTCGTTGGTGTCGACTTTTACCAGCAGAACTTTTACCGTGTCCCCGATGGCGAATTTGCGCCCGCCATGATTACCGGTCAAGGTATAGTTGCGATCGTTAAAGACATAATAATCATCGGCTATGGAGGATATATGAACCAGCCCTTCTATGGTATTGGGCAGTTCCACAAAAAACCCGAAGGATAATACGGAAGAAATTTTTCCGGCGAATTCTTCTCCTACAAAAGGCTCCATGTACTGGGCTTTTTTAATACTTACAAGTTCTCGTTCTGCTTCCTCGGCTTTTATCTCCTGCAGGGTCGAATGTTCGCCATATTGCACCATCCTGGAGTTTAAACTGGTTTTCTTGCGTTCACTAAGCTGCTTGACCAGCATAAGACTTAAAACCCGGTGTACGATCAGGTCTGGATAACGCCGGATCGGACTGGTGAAGTGGCAGTAATATTTAGAAGCCAGTCCGAAGTGGCCCAGGGCCTGGGGCATATAACGGGCATGTTTCATAGAGCGCAGAATCATCAGGGATATCATCTGCTCCTCCGGGCGGCCTTTTATGTCTTCCAGAACCTTCTGAAACAGCAGGGGCTGAATTTCGCGCCCCTGTATCTGGTGCCCAAACACTCCCAGCACATGATTTAGCTTGGCCAGGGATTCTTCATCCGGGTTTTCGTGTACCCGGTAGAGTATGGGCAGTTCCTGCCGGTACATATGCTGGGCTACGGTTTCATTGGCTTTGATCATGAAGTCCTCGATCACTTTTTCTCCTTCGCCCTGCTCCCGCCGTTTTATTTCGATGGGCACTCCATTTTCATCCACGATTACTTTAGTTTCAGGGAAATCAAAGTCCAGCATGCCCCGCTTCATTCTCGCTTCTCTGATGATATCGGCCAGTTCTTTCATGAGGAAAAAGTTATCTATATAATCCCGGTAGCGATCCTTTAATCCATCATCCTCACCGGCCAGTATCTTATTTACATCGGTGTAGGTCATGCGTTCTTTAACATCTATTAGCGACTTGCTAATTTCATAATTATATACTTCTCCCTGCTGGTTTATATCCATGATACAGCTGATGGCCAAACGATCCTGCCGGGCATTCAGGCTGCATATATCATTGGACAGTTGCGGGGGCAGCATAGGCAGCACTCTATCGATAAGGTAAACACTGGTTCCTCTCTTACAGGCTTCTTTGTCCAATCTGCTTTCTTCCCGCACGTAATGGGATACATCGGCAATATGTACTCCCAGACGATAACCATCTACAATTTTTTCCACTGATACCGCATCATCCAAATCTTTAGCATCTTCCCCATCAATAGTAACCATAGATATCTTCCTCAGGTCCAGCCTTTTTCTTATTTCCTGTTCAGAGATCGGCTGAGCAGCAGCCTGCACCGCTTCCTCCACTGCACTGGCGGGAAATTCGGTACTCAGGCCATGTTTTTTGATAACTACCTGTACATCCAGACCAGGCTGACCTTTCTTCCCCAATACCTCCAGAATCTTTCCCTCAGCAAATCCTTTTTTCTCCGGCCAGGCAGTAATGCTGACCAGCACTTTGTCACCGTGATTCACTTTTAACTTGCGGGTAGGGCTCACGATAACGGGATATATCTGCCGCGAATCGTCTGGTATTACCTGCAGCGAGTGCTTCCCTCGTTCATAGGTTCCTACCAGTTCCTTATTGGCCCGTTGGATGACCCTCACTACTTCTCCTTCCGGCCGCCGGGAATCTCCATGACCCTGCTGGTATACCCGTACTATAACCCGATCATGGTGCATGGCCCCGTTCAGGTTTCGGCCATAGACAAATATATCTGGTGTATCGGGCTGGTCAGGAATTATGAATCCATATCCGCGCTGGCTAATGTTTATAACCCCTTTGGTCAGGTTCATTTTCTCCGGCAGCCCATACTTCTTTTTGCGGGTCTTTACTATATCACCCTGTTTTTCCAAAGTACCCAGTACTCGTGCAAATTTGCCCTCTTCTTCGGCCTGTATTTCAAATACTTCCATCATGTCCGTATAACTGAGCGGATGATATGAATCCTGCCGCATATATTCCAGAATTGCATTCTTGTTAACCATAACATCCTCCTTTCTAGTAGATGGGCGTTTATAATATTATTCCCTTATTCCTCTGCAGATTAATCTACAAAGCTATATCGGCAGCAATCTTTTTCATGCTCTGCAGGCCCAGATCCAGGAATTCTCCTAGTTCTAAACCCAGTTCACTACAGGTCTGCATCTGCTCCCGGCTGGCGCCTTTAGCAAAAGCCTTTTCTTTAAAACGTTTTTTTAGTGATTTAAGTTGCACTTCTTCCAGTTTTTTATCCGGCCTTACCAGGGCCGCCGCAGTAATAAATCCGCTGAGGGGATCGGCCGCGTATAGGGCGTGATCAAGCAGGCTCTTCCGCTCCAGTCCATGCAGTTCATTATGGACTTTAACCGCGTAAATCACATCCTCGGGCAGGCCATTTTCGGTCAATATCTCAGCTCCCAGGAGTGAATGACGGTGGAAATCATCGGCAGTAAAGTCATAATCGATATCGTGTAAGAGCCCGGCCAGGCCAAATTTGTCGACATCTTCCCCCATTCTCTCAGCCATTCCCCTCATAATCGCTTCCACCGCCAGGGAATGGTTGAGCAGGTTCACACTTTTTAAATGCTTCTGCAGTAGTTCCCAGGCCTGATCTCTATCCATGGTTTCACCCCCTATTTCCTAATTTGATTCACTATCCATAAATTCCACTAATTCATGTACCGGTATATCTTTTTCTTTCTCCATAGTAGCAATATGCCCTGAATTAGGCAAGGTTACCATCCTAACCCGACTGCCTGGCAGATAGGCATTACTTTTATCAATATTAAAAAAGCAGGTAGCTTTTACTACCTGCTTTATTACCCATGTATAAATGTCTTTTATAACAGTGGAGCGATAAAGACCAATGAAACTATGGCCATAAGTTTAAGCAGAATATTGAGCGATGGCCCGGCAGTATCCTTACAGGGATCACCCACCGTATCACCCACCACTCCTGCTGCATGGGCCTCGCTACCTTTCCCGCCGTAATTGCCCGCTTCGATGTATTTCTTGGCATTGTCCCAGGCTCCCCCGGCATTAGCCAGCATGATTGCCAAGCATACCCCGGAGGCAATGGAACCGGCCAGCATGCCGGCTAGGGCTTCACCTTTCAGGAAGAATCCTACTAAAACCGGAGCTATGATAGCCAATAAGCCTGGCACTATCATTTCCCTTATTGCAGAGCGGGTACTTATATCCACGCAACGCGCATAATCAGCCTTGGCTGTTCCTTCCATCAAACCGGTAATTTCCCGGAACTGTCTCCTTACTTCTTCTACCATCTCAGCTGCGGCTCGGCCCACGGCATTCATAGTCAGGGCACAGAAGAAGAAAGGTAGCATCGCGCCAATCAATATCCCTACTATAACCATGGGATTGAGCAGATCAACTGATCCTATCCCGGCTACCTGTGAAAAGGCGCTTAAGAGAGCCAGGGCGGTTAAGGCAGCTGAACCTATGGCAAAACCTTTACCTATAGCAGCGGTAGTGTTCCCTACCGAATCCAGCCGGTCGGTAGTTTCACGCACTTCGTGCGGGAGTTGAGCCATTTCGGCTATGCCCCCGGCATTGTCAGCTATAGGACCATAAGCGTCTACTGCCACCACCATACCGGTAGTTGCCAGCATGCCCACTGCAGCCAGAGCAATACCATAGAGGCCGCCGGTAGAATAGGCTATTGCAATGGCAGTACAGATAACTAGTATAGGTATGAGAGTGGAAGACATCCCTACTCCCAATCCAGATATGATGACCGTTGCCGGTCCGGTGAGAGCTGATTTGGCAATACCTTTAACCGGTTTGTATTCATCTGAAGTATAATACTCGGTTACCAGTCCAATGATGGTTCCGGCAATGAGACCGGCGACCAGGGACCAGAATACTCCAAACTGTCCAGGGACCAGCCATTTAACGGCAAAATAAGCTATTACAACTAATAAAAAAGCGGAACTAAAGGTTCCAGCATTTAAGGCCTTCAAGGGATTGGCTTTTTCATCGGTTCTGACAAAAAAGGTGCCAATAATGGAAGCCAGTACTCCTCCTGAGGCTATCACGACTGGGAGTAATACGCCCCCTGCATCCAGGCTCCCAGAAACTACTGCTACCGCTCCCAGAGTCATGGCGGCGATAATCGAGCCCACATAGGATTCAAATAAATCCGCTCCCATACCGGCCACGTCTCCCACGTTATCCCCGACATTATCAGCTATGGTAGCCGGGTTCCTGGGGTCATCTTCTGGAATGCCTGCTTCGATTTTCCCCACCAGGTCAGCCCCCACATCCGCTGCTTTAGTATATATTCCCCCGCCTACCCGGCCAAATAGAGCTATGGAACTTCCCCCCAGGGCGAATCCATTTACTATGGAAGGTTCTCCGTAAATTATATACAGTATGCCCAGTCCCAAAAGTCCCAGCCCGGTAACTGCCATGCCCATTACTGCCCCTCCGGAAAAAGCCACCCCCAAAGCGGCATTCTGTGAAGTCCGGGCTGCATTGGCGGTTCTGACATTGGCCTTGGTAGCCACACTCATTCCGATAAACCCGGCCGTGGCAGAACATAAGGCCCCTACCAGAAAACAGATAGCGGTTTGCCAGCTATTGTTTGGTAAAACAAAGCCCAGCACCAGGAAAACCACTACTACGAAAGCTGCCAGGGCCGTATACTGCCTTCTTAAAAAGGCCATGGCACCCTCATGAATATGTCCCGCTATTTCAAGCATTCTCTCGTTTCCAGGCTCAGCCCGGTTTACTTTTCCGGTCAGATAAACCGCGAAAAGCAGAGCCAGTGCTCCTGCCGTGGGCGCATAAATCGTCAGGTTTTCAAACACTATAACAAGTCCTCCTTATTAAAATAACCAAGTGAAATCAAGCTCCAGGTATTATTGCTGCGGCTATATTTATAATACTGCGATTACCAGCGTTACCAGCATAAACGCTCCCACCAGCCAGGCGGTAACCTTGGCCAATAATTCGTCCAGCCCTTTCTTTTTTCCGCCAAACAGGGCCTCGCTTCCGCCTGCGATGCTACCTGATAAACCGGCACTTTTACCTGATTGAAGTAATATTGTGGCAATCAAGCTCAGTGCAATGAGAACCTGAATAACCAGTGCGATGTTCCTTAACATGATTTCACCTCCGTTTCAAGCAATAGCCTATAAAAGCCAAAGTATATTTTAACATAAAAATATTACATTTAACAATATGCTTTGAATTAAGGCCGAATACTATAGAAAACATCCTTGCCCCGGTATTGGGCGAAAATATCCAGTTCCTCTTCTATTCTCAGTAATTGATTATATTTAGCCACCCGGTCAGTCCGGGCTGGAGCCCCACTTTTAATCTGTCCGGCCCCGGTGGCTACCGCGATATCTGCAATAATCGCATCCTCCGTTTCCCCGGAACGATGGGATATTACGCAGGTGAAGCCAGCTCTTTTAGCCATATTCACGGTTTCCAGGGTTTCACTCAGGGTACCGATCTGGTTGACTTTTATCAATATGCTGTTGGCTGCTTTCTCTTTAATACCCCGGGCCAGTCTTTCGGTGTTGGTGACAAATATATCGTCCCCTACCAGCTGAATCCTGTTGCCCAAACGCTCATTCAGCTTGTTCCAGCCTTCCCAATCATCCTCAGCCAATCCATCTTCTATAGAGATTATGGGATATTTTTTAAGCAGTTCTTCGTAAAAATCTATCATTTGCTCGGAACTCAATATTTCATTGCTGCTTTCCAGGCGATATTTACCGTCTTGGTACAGTTCACTGGCCGCGACATCTAAAGCCAGGTAAATCTCTTGCCCGGCCTTATATCCTGCCTGGCTGATCGCCTCCATTATGGCGTCCAAGGCCGCTTGATTGGAGGGCAGGTTGGGTGCAAACCCTCCCTCATCACCTACTGCAGTTGCCAATCCCTTGGCCTTGAGTACTTTTTTCAAGGTATGATATATTTCCACCGCCATTCTCAGGCCTTCGCTAAAGCTGTCCGCTCCGGCTGGTATAACCATGAATTCCTGAATATCTACGTTGTTATCCGCATGTTTTCCGCCGTTCATGATATTCATCTGTGGTACCGGAATCTCCCGGGCATTAACCCCGCCAATATACTGATATAAGGGCAAACCCAGGTAGTCAGCCGCAGCTCGGGCCACAGCCAGAGAAACTCCTAATATAGCATTGGCACCTAGCTTGCTCTTGTTGGGGGTGCCATCCAGTTCTATCATCAAGGTATCAATATCGATCTGTTGCATAGCTTCCATGCCAATGATTTCCGGGGCTATGATTTCATTTACATTATCAACCGCTTTCAATACACCTTTGCCATCATATCTTTTTTTATCTCCATCGCGAAGCTCTACCGCCTCATGGGCCCCAGTCGAAGCCCCGGAAGGCACCATCGCTCTCCCCATGGTCCCATCTTCTAATATCACTTCCACCTCTACAGTAGGATTCCCGCGGGAATCCAGGACTTCTCTAGCAAATACATCAACTATTACACTCACTATTTATTACTCCTTTCAATAAAATAACTTGGCGTGTGGATAAATAATGCCTATGCTGAAATCATCTATCCACTTTCGATAAGGGTAGTGCCCGTCATTTCTGGTGGTATTTCGATGCCTAACAAGCCCAGGATAGTCGGTGCAATATCCTGCAGTGACCCTCCTGACCTCAATCGGTATCCTCGGTGGCGCTCAGACACCAGTATAAAAGGAACCAGATTAGTGGTGTGGGCGGTTAAGCATCCACCAGAAAAGGGGCAGATCATTTCTTCACAGTTGCCATGGTCGGCAGTTATAAGTACTATACCTTCTTTTTCCAGCACAGATTCCACTACCCGCAAAAGACATCGGTCTACGGTCTGAACTGCTTTTATCGCTGCGTCCATAATCCCGGTGTGGCCTAACATATCCGGATTAGCATAATTCAAAATGATAACATCATAATAATCCCGCTTTATTTCTTGGATAACCCGCTCGCTTAATTCTGCCGCACTCATCTCCGGCGTTAAATCATAGGTTTCAACTGCCGGGGATGGAATCAATATCCTATCTTCGCCAGAATTGGCCTGTTCAATTCCGCCATTGAAGAAAAAAGTGACATGAGCATATTTTTCAGTCTCTGCGATCCGCAGCTGTTTTTTGCCTTGCCTAGAAAGCCATTCCCCCAGGGTATTATCTAGGCTCTGGGGTGCAAATGCTATGGGTGCATCGAGTTTTATGTCGTACTGAGTCATACAGACATAGTAAATAGCAGGCCGTTTGCTCCGCTCAAAATATTTAAAATCCATATCCACCAGGGCATGACTTATCTCCCTGGCCCGATCGGCTCGGAAGTTGAAAAATATTACACTGTCTCCATCCTCAATAGTTCCCAGGGGAAATCCTTCCTCATCGACCATAACTACTGGTTCTATAAACTCGTCACTGCAATCAGCCAGATAACTTGTTTCGACGGCTGTCAGCGGATCCAGAGCCAAACGGCCTTCGCCCATAACCATGGCCTGGTAGGCCCTTTCCACCCGGTTCCAGCGCTTGTCCCGATCCATGGCATAAAATCGCCCCATTACCGTGGCTATCCTGCCTATTCCTGTTTCCTGCATTTTTCCCTGCAGTCTGTGTAGGAATTCAATGCCGCTGTGAGGTTCGGTATCTCGCCCGTCTAAAAAGGCATGGAACCATACTTTTTTAATTTTCTGGCGCTGGCAAAAATCAAGCAGAGCATAAATGTGGTTCATATGGCTGTGCACCCCGCCGTCTGATACCAAGCCCATTAAATGTAGGCCCCCCCCATTAACCCTGCTGTGCTCGGCTGCTGCCAAAAATGCCGGGTTGGTGAAAAAAGAGCCCTCTTCTATGGCATTGTTGATACGGGTAATTTCCTGGTACACAACACGTCCCGCCCCCATATTCAAGTGCCCCACTTCTGAGTTGCCCATCTGTCCCCAGGGCAAACCCACATATTTACCAGAGGCATTTAAGCGGGTATACGGGTACTGCTCTTTTAATTTATAGTAGTTTTTTGGTTCAGCCAGAGTTATGGCATTGCGGGGGCATGCTTCAGCTTCACCCCAGCCATCCAGGATCATTAAAACCAGAGGTTTCTTATCCATTGCCACCCAACCTAACTATCTTAGCAAAAGATACGGCATTGAGGCTCGCCCCACCAATTAGTGCCCCATCTATATCTTCCTGCCGCATCAACTCTTCTATATTATCTCCGTTTACACTTCCGCCATATAAAACCCTTACTGCCTGCGCCAGCGCCGGCCCGTATTTATGTTCCAAGCGCCCGCGAATAAAACTGCACATCTGTTGCGCATCTGCAGCGCTGGCATTCATCCCGGTACCAATAGCCCAAATCGGTTCATAGGCTATGACCAGCTTTTCCTCCTCTTCCAGCGATAAGCCCTGTAGGGCCAGGTCCAACTGCCGGCTGACTACCTTTTCAGCCGCTTGCGCTTCCCTTTCCTCCAGCGTTTCTCCCAGGCACAGAATTGGAATCAGTCTCGCCCGGCAGGCGGTAATCAACTTTTTATTCACCATAAGATCGGTCTCGCCTATGATTTGCCGTCTTTCAGAATGTCCGATTATTACATAACGACATCCGGCATCAAGCAGCATGGCCGCCGATATTTCGCCGGTATAAGCCCCATTATCCTCCCAAAATATATCCTGGGCACCCAGGTTAAGCCTGGAGTCGGCCAAGAGTTCCTGCATAGCATACAATACCGTAAACGACGGGCATATAAGCATTTCAGTCCTGGTGATGTCTTCAATCAAGGGTAATAATTCCATAACCAGGGACCGAGCGGCCGCGATTTCCCGGTTCATTTTCCAATTGCCCGCAAACAGTGGTATCCTCATCTCATCACCCCTTAAAACCTTAGCATAATTTAATCTTCACAAACTGCTACCCCGGGTAATTCTATACCCTCCAGAAATTCCAGAGTTGCTCCACCCCCGGTAGAAATATGAGTAATCCCCGCTTCCAGGCCCATATCATGAACTATGGCACTGGTGTCGCCCCCACCTATGATGGTAGTGGCCGGTGAATCAGCCAGAGCCTGAGTGATGGCTCGACTACCCTGGGCAAATTGTTCATATTCAAATACTCCCAGGGGACCATTCCAGACCACTGTTTTGGCTTCCTTAATAAGATTTTTAAAGCACTCCACGGTTTTAGGACCAATATCCAGTATCATCTTGCCATCTTTTACCCCATCCACATCGACTACCTCTGCAACAGCCTGGGCCGATACTTCATCAGCTACTACCACATCTTGAGGAAGCACCAGACGCACGTTTTTGCTTTGGGCATCCTGCATCAAAACCCGGGCTTCCTCCAGCAAGCCATCTTCACAAATTGATTTACCGATATTTTTGCCCTGGGCCTTCAAAAAGGTATTGGCCATACCGCCGCCAATTAATATGATATCCATTTTATCCAGCAGGTTGTGAATAAGCCCCAATTTATCAGCAACTTTGGCTCCTCCCAGAATAGCCATCCGAGGTTTTTCACCATCTGCCAGTACTTTTCTCAACATGGCCACTTCGTTTTCCATGAGAAAACCCGGGTAAGCCGGCAGGTAATCAGCGATGCCAGTGGTGGAAGAATGAGCCCGATGGGCGGTGCCAAAGGCATCATTAATGAAAATATCTCCCAGGGAGGCCAGTTGCCTGGAAAACTCGGGGTCGTTTTTCTCTTCCCCGGCATGATATCTTACATTTTCCAGCAGCAAGATCTGGCCATCCTGCAGTTTCTGTACCGCTTGCTGAACTTTTTCCCCTATACAGTCATCCACCATGGTGACGGGCATATTTAAAAGTGATGACAGGTGAGCTGCTACTTTATCCAGGCTGTACTTGCTATCCTTCTTCCCCTGAGGTCGGCCCAGATGACTCATTAAAATCAATCGGCCACCCTGCTGTAAAACATATTGAATAGTGGGTAAGGCGGCGGCGATTTTAGCATCATCTAGAATGTTGTTTTCTTTATCAGTGGGCACGTTAAAATCTACTCGCATCAATACCCGCTTTCCTTTAATTTCCTGGCTGCGCAAACTTCTCACACTCTTTACACCTCCGTATATATTCAATCTCATTTAAGCCCGGCTATATATGAGACTGCATCTGCCACTCGCACAGAGTAACCCCATTCATTATCATACCAGGCGATGACCTTGGCCATATTATCTCCCATGGTCATGGTTAGCAATCCGTCTACCACCGCTGAATTGGGTTCTCCTCGGTAGTCGGAGGATACCAGTTCTTCTTCGGTATATTTTAAGATACCTTTTAACTCATTCTGACTGGCGTCACGGAAGGCTTGATTAATATCATCAACCGTAGCTGCTTTTTCCAGTTCAATGGTTAAGTCTACCAGCGAAACCGTAGGAGTTGGTACTCTAATTGCCATTCCATCTAATTTGCCTTGCAACTCTGGTATTACCAGCCCCAGGGCACTGGCAGCACCGGTAGTAGTTGGCACAATTGATAGTCCGGCCGCGCGGGCCCTGCGCAGATCATCATGGGCCAGATCCAAAATACGCTGATCGTTGGTATAAGAATGAACCGTAGTCATCATACCTCGGGTGATGCCGAATTTATCCATTAAGACTTTGGCCACCGGGGCCAGACAGTTGGTGGTACATGATGCATTGGAAATTATCTGATATTCCGGCCGACACTGCAGGTGATTTACCCCCATGACCATAGTAAAATCAACGTTCTTACCGGGAGCCGTTATCAAGACCTTTTCTGCCCCGGCTTGCAAATGCTTGGAGGCTTGGTCTTTACTGCGGAAAACACCGGTACCTTCAATGACTATCTGTACCCCCAGTTCTTTCCAGGGCAGCTTTTCAGGATCTTTCTCGGATAAATACTTAATGTTCTTCCCATTTATAAGGAAACTATCCTCCTGCACTTTGACCTCTCCCTGGTATTGTCCGTAGATGGAATCGTATTTAAAAAGATGGGCTGAGTTTTTGGCATCCCCCAGATCGTTTATAGCCACCAGATCCAGATCATCTCTGTCCATCGCAATTCTGCCTACCAGTCGCCCAATTCGCCCAAATCCATTTATAGCCACTTTTATCGCCATTATGATCATCCTTTCTAATGAATTAACTTTATTATTTCCCTGGCAGCTCCCTCATCGGTTACCAGAACATTAAGCTTGCCATGCCCCAACACTGCTTTAATAGCCTCAGCTTTGTTTTTCCCTCCCGCTACGGCGACTACCGTCTCAATGTTACTCAAGTCACTCAATTCCAAACCAATACCCGGAACTTCATATACTATATTGCCCTTTTCGTCAAAATAATATCTAAAGGCCTCCGCCACAGCATTTTTTTCCTGCAGCATCGAAATGGTAGGCTGGGAAAGCCCTCTCCTCGCTGCCATTTCCATGGCCGGGCCAATACCATGCATCAATATATCACTGGATTTGATGATTTTTAACAGCTCTTTTATATGGATATCCTCTTTTAAAATCTGGGCGGTATTTTCCTCTATATTATCAGGTATGTGTAAGAGCCGGTACTGGGCACCCATGCTATCTGCTATATTAGCGGCTATGGTTCCTGCCTGCTGGCTCAGCCCTTCTCCCAATCCTCCTCGGGCTGGAACAACTAGCAGATCATGCATCTTGATACTGCCGTTTACCGCTGCGGCCATTTCTGCCAGAGTGGTACCCCCGGTTACGGCCAAGACGCTACCAGGAACCAGAACCTTTCTTAAATAATTTGCGGCCGCCCGGCCCAGGTCTTTTTTGCTTAAATAATCTTCGCTGGAGTCCCCGGGAACAATTATCACCTCTTTGATATCGAATCTTTCTTTGATCTTTTTTGCCAGCGGCTGGATACTTAAGAGGGAGGGGATAATTTCACTTATGTCCCGGAGCATTTCTTGACCGGATATGCTGATGTGTATGCCTGCAGAAGTTGATTTTACTACACCCCGGGCTTTCAATTGCTCAATTTCATTACGAATAGTTCTTTCTGAATAATCCAAGTCTTTACACAGCTGTCGTCTTCCTATGGGTTCATGGTAATAAACATGCCGCAGAATCCGGTATCTGGTTTCAATAATTGCCATCGCTTCCGGTGCAAACCTTTCCATAAACAT
>CAZHHJ010000045.1:0-15158 GCA_964531295.1 uncultured Syntrophomonas sp. | reverse complement strand
TAGAGAAGGCGGAAGAACTGTTGGCGCCGGCGTTGTTACTAGTACCGAATAGCAAGCGGTAAGAAAATAATGTGATTGTTCGCTGCAGCAGGGGTTATTTGCTCCCTGCTGTACTTTTTCTTATTAGCTGATCAACAGATTATTGACACATACTCTTCCATTATGATAGAGTATTGTAGGATTTTTGCGTACAGGATGGAGGTGCTGACATAATGCGAGTAGGGGTTACTCTTGCATGTACTGAATGCAAACAACGTAATTATATGACCACTAAAGATAAGAAGAAACAGACCGAAAAACTGGAGTTTAAAAAGTATTGCAAGTTTTGTAATGCACATACTGTACACAAAGAGATTAAGTAATAACAGGGATGTGAAGATCTTGGCTAATAAAACCAATAATACCACCACGAAAAAGGATGGTAATGTAATTAGCCTGTATCAAAAAGCAAAGTCATATCTAACCAGTGTTTATAACGAACTGAAGAAAGTACACTGGCCCGGTAAGACTCAATTGATTGCATATACAGGAGTAGTTCTAATTTCTGTTGTAATAGTAGGGTTTATCATTTGGCTGTTTGATACCGGTCTAGGTTTCTTATTAGAAAAACTATTTAGTGCCTTTGCATAAGCACAAGGAGGTGGATGCAATTACCATAGAAGAAGAACTCGACCACAAGCCCTCGCAGGATGAAAATACAGCTGTCCCGGAAAACCAGGGTGAATGGTATGTGGTACATACTTACTCGGGATATGAAAATAAAATAAAGGTTGACCTGTCTAAAAGAGTAGAATCAATGAATATGCAGGATAAAATCTTTGAGGTCATTATTCCCGAAGAACAGGAAGTTGAATTTAAGGGCGGGAAAAAGAAGATTACCACCAAAAGAGTATTCCCGGGTTATGTTATAGTGAATATGATAATGGGTGAAGATTCATGGTATGTTGTGCGCCACACTCCCGGAGTAACCGGATTTGTTGGTAGTGGTGGTAAGCCCATACCCCTTCGTGAAGAGGAAATAAAAAAAATCCTCAGACAAATGGGTCTGGTTGACAGCAAACCTAAATTTATCGATATTGATATTGGAGAAAATATTAAGGTTAAATCGGGGCCGTTTGCTAATTTTACCGGGGTGGTCAGAGAACTGCTTCCTGACCGCGGTAAAGTGAGGGTCAATATTACCATGTTTGGCAGGGAAACCCCTGTTGAACTCGATTACGAACAAATAGACAAAACATAAGGAGGTGAAATTGTGGCAAAAAGAGTAATGGGTAAAGTATCGTTGCAAATAGCAGCAGGCAAGGCTACACCTGCACCCCCGGTTGGTCCGGCATTAGGTCAATACGGGGTAAATATAATGGGCTTTTGCAAGGAATATAATGCCAGGACCGCCAATCAAACCGGCTATATTGTTCCGGTTGAGATCACTGTTTATGAAGACCGTTCTTTTTCATTTGTGATCAAGTCCCCGCCTGCATCGGACCTCTTAAAAAAGGCTGCTAATGTCGACAAGGGTTCTGGTCAACCAAATTTAATGAAGGTTGGTAAAGTATCCCGGGCTAAATTAATCGAGATTGCGGAGATGAAAAAAGCAGACTTAAATGCCGCCGATATCGAAATGGCAATCAAAATGATTGAGGGAACCGCACGCAGTATGGGATTAGATATAATAGATTGAGTAAAACTAAGCAAGTAAAATAGTGTGGGAGGATATTTGTCCGCTTAACCACCAGGAGGTAAAAATTATGAAACACGGCAAAATGTATCAGGAACAGAGTAAAAAATACGACAAGAATGTGCTCTATGACTCGGCTGAGGCCCTAAAAATAGTTAAAGAGTTGGCAGCTGCCAAATTTGACGAGACAGTAGAAGTTCATATCAAGTTGGGAATAGACTCCCGTCATGCAGATCAGCAGGTCAGAGGAACGGTAAGTCTCCCCCATGGGACAGGAAAGACCAGGAAAGTACTGGTTTTTGCCAAAGGAGAGAAGCAAAAAGAAGCTGAAACAGCAGGAGCTGATTTTGTAGGAGCTGAAGAACTGGCTGAAAAAATTCAGGGCGGATGGTTTGATTTTGATGTGGCAGTAGCTACGCCAGATATGATGGCAGTAGTCGGAAAACTGGGTAAGATACTGGGGCCGCGAGGTTTAATGCCTAATCCCAAAGCAGGTACCGTTACCTTTGATATCGAAAGGACCGTTAATGAATTAAAAGCGGGCCGAATCGAATATCGAGTTGATAAAACATCCATAATACATGCTCCGATCGGTAGGGTATCCTTTGAAAATGAAAAACTGCTGGAAAACTTAAACGTTTTGGCGGGGGCTCTAATCAAAGCTAAGCCTGCTGCAGCCAAAGGGCAGTATATGAGATCTGTAAGTGTGTGTTCCACCATGGGCCCTGGAATAAAAATAAATCCTTTACTATTAATATCTGCCAACAAATAATATAGTACCAGGGCACTAATTGAAAACTGCAAATTGAAACTTTAGACAGCCGGTGGTTAATCCTTAAAGAACGAAAGTTTGCCTGCCGAGGTTATGATATAAATACTGATTATTTAGTAGTCAATATTCAACCTCTGCATGTCTGCGGAGGTTTTTGATTTGTAGTAAGATGCCAAAGATAGTGAAAAGGGGGTGAAAGTAAGAATGCCCAAATTAGAACAAAAACAAAAAATAGTAAAAGAAATAGAACAGAAGCTGCAGGATGCTACGTTAGTAGTTTTTACAGATTACAGAGGTATCAATGTTGAAGAAATAACGGTCTTAAGAGATAGACTGAGAGTTCCCGGGGTTGAATATCGAGTGTTAAAAAACACCTTGACTGAATTTGCCCTGCAGAATACAGGTTATGAAGAGGTCATTGAAAAACTAGAAGGTCCCAATGCAGTCCTATTCAGCAACGAAGACCCGGTGGGACCTGCTAAGACGATTTACGAGTTTATCAAGCAATATAAAAAGCTGGAAGTGAAAATAGGTATACTTGAGGGGCAGGTAGTTTCGGCTGAAAAGATAAAGACTCTGGCTGATTTACCACCCCGAGACGTGCTCTTGGCTCAAGTGGTGGGTACTATGCAGGCGCCTATTACCAGTTTAGTATATGTGCTTAATGCTAATCTGACCGGGCTGGTTAGAGCGCTGGATCAGATAAAAGGACAAAAAGAGGCCAGTTAAGAAAAACCACAATTTATTAGGAGGTAATATAAATGAGTAAAGTACAAGAAGTTATCGATATTGTTAAGGGGCTAACAGTTCTTGAATTATCCGAATTGGTTAAAGCATTGGAAGAAGAATTTGGCGTCAGTGCCGCTGCTCCGATGGCCTTTGCTGCTGCTCCCGCGGCTGCGGTTGAAGCTGCAGAAGAGCAATTTGAATTTGATGTAATACTTACTTCCTCAGGAGAGAAGAAGATTAATGTTATTAAAGTTGTCAGAGAAATTACCGGCCTGGGACTAAAAGAAGCCAAAGCGCTAGTTGATGAAGCTCCCAACCCGGTAAAAGAGAAAATAACCAAAGAAGAAGCCGAAGCCATCAAAGCTAAAATCGAGGAAGCTGGCGGAAGTGTAGACGTAAAATAGCATAGCTATATATCCAACGCTAAAAGAGGTGCCGTACCGGCACCTCTTTTTTGCAATCCGCGAAGACAGATTCCTGTTCCCCCAAATAACAGAGAACAGGAATCTATCTTCACATACCTATAGTTTATAGTTGAATTCTGCTATTTTCTGGTATAAGCTTTACATAATGATATTATATATAGAGAGGGGGGGGACTAGAGGTGAATAAATATATTCTGGCGATTGCTTTGCTTTGCTTCATGGTGTTAGGCTTTACTCCTGTAGCCCTGGCTGGCCAATATCAATGGCAGTTGACAACTGATCAACAGGGTAATATTCATGAAACTCTAATCATACAGGACGTGGAAACCGCTCTAAATACAGAGGGATGGAGTTCCAGTAGCGGGGAAGGGACGCTGACACTGGAGCGGGTTCATGCAGATTGGCTTCAGTACAGCGCGGCAAGAAACGGGCTACCGATAAAAGCCGAAATTAAGAGCTATATAATATTTTCTACCACTACGCTGAGCTATGATAATCAAGGCCAGGCCAGCCTGTTTAATGAACTGGAATCTATGGCCGATGGATACATCAGTATTCAGGGCGGAGGCATCATACGACAGAGTTCGGCGTCGGAAGAAACGAGTCTAGACCAGGATCCTACTGCCATCTGGCATTTAACATCGGAACAGGGTAAAGATGTCTTGGAGCAGGCGCCTGTATTTTTACAGATGATTAACTTTGACGGACTCGCGGTTAGTTTAACCATCTTGCTGCTCGGATTTATCGGCATAACCACATGGTATTTAATCCATATCAGACGGGTCCATAAATTGATTGTAGAAGAATATTCCCTAAACAATATTGAAAGATTACTGGAAAAAGATGAAGAAGAAAAAGAAAATGAATAAAGTAAGCTGATTAGCTTGACGACTAAAAATTATTGTGCTAACATTAGTACTTGCCATTTGCATTGTATAATGGTGTATTTATGGCTGAGTTTAGAGCTTGGATTTGAAAGCGAGGTTTACCCAGGAGCCTTGCTTTTCACTCTTTTGGGAAATTTTATAAGGGGTGAGCATCAGTTGCCAAAAATGGAAGAGTACGGAAAAGTTGAAAGGTTAGGTTATTCAAGAATTGAAGAACCAATCGAACTGCCAAACCTTATTGAGATTCAACTCAGTTCATACCAATGGTTTTTAAAAATAGGTCTGCGGGACGCCCTCCAGGAAGTCTTTCCTATTTCTGATTTCACCGGGAATCTCGAACTTGATTTTATTGATTACAGCTTGGGAGATCCCAAGTATGATGTAAATGAATGCAAAGAAAGAGATGTAAGCTTTCAAGCACCGCTTAAGCTTAAGGTGAGATTAACCGACAAGGAAAATGGGGAAATAAAGGAATCTGAAGTCTATATGGGCGACCTGCCCTTGATGACTGATAAAGGGACTTTCATAATAAATGGTGCGGAAAGGGTGGTGGTCAGCCAGCTGGTTAAGTCACCTGGAGTTTATTTCAGCGAACGTTTCGATGTGGCTGGAAATAAATTATTTGGAGCCACCATAATACCAAACCGTGGAGCCTGGTTCGAACTGGAGATGGATAGTGCAGGTATAATATACACTAGAATCGATAAAACCAGAAAAATACCGGTATCAGTTCTCTTGAGGTCTATTGGTTACGAGACTAATGAAGATATTTTAAATTTGTATGAAAATCATGACACGATTGCACGGACTCTGGATAAGGACACTACCAATAACAAGAAGGAAGCGTTGATCGAGTTTTATAGAAGATTAAGGCCCGGAGAAATGGCTACCGAAGATGCGGCTGAGCAGTTGCTGAAAAACCTGTTCTTTGATCCTCGTCGCTATGATATGGCCACTGTCGGACGTTACAAAGTAAATAAAAAATTGAAATTGAACATTCCAGAGGAAACCAGATATCTAACCCTGGAGGATATTACTGCAACTATTGGCTATATGCTTAAATTAATAAATGAGGAAGGGAAAACCGATGTTATAGACCATTTAGGAAACAGAAGGTTAAGGTCTATAGGGGAGCTTCTCCAGAACCAGTTTAGAACTGGCTTGGTTAGAATGGAAAGGGTAGTACGGGAGAGAATGAGCATCCATGATGTGGAAACCCTTACCCCTCAGGTTTTAATCAATATCAGGCCTATTACTGCTGCAGTCAAAGAGTTTTTCGGTAGCTCCCAGCTCTCCCAGTTTATGGATCAGACCAACCCGCTGGCCGAACTGACCCATAAGAGAAAACTCAGTGCGTTGGGTCCAGGAGGGTTGACCAGGGAAAGAGCGGGTTTTCAGGTCAGGGATGTTCACCATTCTCATTATGGCAGAATATGCCCTATAGAAACTCCGGAAGGTCCCAATATAGGACTAATAGGGTCCCTGGCTACTTTCGGCAAAGTAAATGATTTTGGGTTTATTGAAACACCCTATAGAAAAGTAGATAAAGAAGCCGGCCGGGTGATGGATGTGATTGATTATCTGTCCGCTGATGAAGAGGAAGAGTACCATATTGCCCAAGCCAATGCCCCCCTGGATAAAGACGGATATTTTATTGAAGACAGGGTGGAGGCCAGGTTCGGGGAAGAAATCATGGAAATACCAGTTAGCCGGGCGGATTATATGGATGTTTCCCCCAAGCAGGTATTCAGTGTAGCTACTTCATTAATACCTTTTCTTGAGAACGATGATGCTAACCGGGCCTTGATGGGTGCTAATATGCAGAGGCAGGCGGTACCGCTGGTTAAAACCGAGTCACCTATTGTTGGTACCGGTTTGGAGTACAAGGCGGCTAAAGACTCGGGAGCGACAGTTATTACGAAAGAATCAGGAATAGTAAGCAACGTCAGCGCAGATAGAATAGTGATACAAACCGACCAGGGTGTGAAGGAAAGACATAATTTACATAAATTTGTCAGGTCCAATCAAGGAACATGTTATAACCAGAGGCCGATTGTACAGGTAGGCGAAAGAGTAGAGGCCAACACCATTATTGCGGATGGTCCAAGCACTGATTTTGGAGAACTGGCCCTGGGACGCAATGTACTGGTTGCTTTTATGCCATGGGAAGGATATAACTATGAAGATGCGATTCTTATATCTGAAAAGCTAGTTAAGGATGATGTTTTTACATCTATTCATATAGAAGAATATGAGTGTGAAGCAAGAGACACCAAACTGGGTCCCGAGGAAATAACCAGGGATATTCCCAACGTCTCTGAAGATATGCTAAAAAATCTGGATGACCAAGGTGTAATCAGAATCGGAGCTGAAGTCAGGCCGGATGATATTTTGGTAGGAAAAGTTACGCCTAAAGGCGAGACCGAACTCACCCCGGAAGAGAGATTGCTGCGGGCTATATTCGGAGAAAAAGCTCGCGAGGTAAGAGACTCTTCTTTGAGGGTACCCCATGGCGAAGCAGGTAAGGTGGTTGCTGTTAAGCGTTTCTCGAGGGAAAAAGGTGATGAATTACCGCCTGGTGTTAACCAGCTGGTTAGGGTTTATATAGCCCAGAAGAGAAAAATATCTGAAGGCGACAAGATGGCCGGAAGGCATGGTAACAAAGGGGTAATATCCAGGATATTACCGGAAGAAGATATGCCCTTCCTGGAAGATGGCACTCCGGTTGAAATAGTATTGAATCCGCTGGGGGTACCATCGCGAATGAATATCGGGCAAATACTGGAATGCCACATGGGCTGGGCAGCGAAAAAACTGGGTTTAAAAATAGCTACTCCGGTTTTTGATGGTGCTTCAGAAAATGATATATTTGAGGCCTTAAAGAAAGCAGGACTGCCTGAAACCGGCAAAATGGTGCTCTATGATGGCAGAACTGGCGAGCGTTTTGATCAGGATATAACGGTTGGTTATGTCTATATGCTTAAACTGGCTCATCTGGTTGATGACAAGATACATGCCAGATCCATTGGACCCTATTCCCTGGTTACCCAACAGCCTTTGGGCGGCAAAGCTCAGTTTGGCGGCCAGAGATTTGGAGAAATGGAAGTGTGGGCATTGGAAGCCTATGGAGCAGCTTATACTCTACAGGAAATACTTACTGTAAAATCTGATGACGTAGTAGGCAGATTGAAAACCTATGAGTCTATAGTCAAGGGAGAGAACATTCCCGAACCTGGTGTCCCAGAAGGTTTTAAGGTACTGATTAAGGAACTGCAAAGCCTATCCTTAGATGTCAGGATCTTATCCGCGGATGATAAGGAAATTCAGATAAAAGATAACGATTATGAACTCAACGAAAAGGAAAAAGCCAAGGAGTTGGGTATAGAATTAAATAAACCCGCTTTAGTGATAGTACCTGATGTAGACGAAAAAATTGAGAAGCCAGACAGACCGGAAGAGAAGAAACTGCTGGAAATAGATGATGATCCTGATTTAACAGCTGAAATAGAAACACAAGACTCCTGACGTTAGGGTTGAAAGTTTAGACCAGAGCAGTTTAGATTGACATACTACAACTGTAGGGGTATTACCAATCTTCTTGAAGGGAGAGAATAAATTGTTAGATGTTAATAATTTCGACAGAATTAAAATATCCCTGGCTTCTCCGGAGCAGATACGTTCATGGAGTAGTGGAGAAGTAAAGAAGCCCGAGACTATAAATTATCGTACCTTAAGGCCGGAAAAAGAAGGACTTTTTTGTGAAAAGATTTTTGGCCCGGTTAAAGATTGGGAATGCCATTGCGGCAAGTACAAAAGAGTACGTCATAGAGGTATCGTGTGCGACCGTTGTGGTGTAGAAGTAACTACCTCTAAAGTTAGACGTGAAAGAATGGGACATATAGAGTTAGCCGCTCCAGTTTCCCATATCTGGTACTTGAAGGGTATACCTAGCCGTATGGGCTTACTTATGGATATGTCGCCCAAGGTGCTGGAAAAGGTCATTTATTTCGTCAATTACATTGTTATAGATACCGGAGATACCCCGCTGCTGCAAAAGCAGCTTTTAAATGAAAGAGAATATAGAGAGAATCGGGATAGATACGGTGATGCGTTCGTGGCCGGGATCGGTGCCGAGGCTGTCAAAATGCTGCTTTCCGGCCTGAAATTGGAGACCATGGCCTCGGATTTAAAAGAAGAGATTGGCAGCAGCACCGGACAAAGAAAAAGCAGAGCGATCAAAAGATTGGAAGTAGTAGAGGCGTTTAGATTATCAGGCAATAATCCGCAGTGGATGATCATGGATGTTTTGCCGGTAATACCTCCAGAACTCAGGCCTATGGTACAGTTGGATGGAGGTAGATTTGCCACTTCTGACCTGAACGACCTCTACCGGAGAGTAATTAACCGAAATAATCGTCTAAAGCGACTACTGGACCTGGGAGCTCCTGATATCATAGTCCGGAACGAAAAGAGAATGCTGCAAGAAGCGGTGGACGCTTTGGTTGATAATGGAAGAAGGGGGCGGCCAGTTACTGGCCCCGGGAATCGCCCGCTCAAGTCTTTAAGCGATATGTTGAAGGGAAAACAGGGACGGTTCAGGCAAAACTTATTAGGTAAAAGGGTTGATTATTCAGGCAGATCCGTGATAGTGGTAGGCCCCAATCTGAAGATGCACCAGTGTGGACTTCCTAAGGAAATGGCCCTGGAGTTATTTAAACCCTTTGTTATGAAGAAGCTGGTGGATAAGGGTATTTCATCGAACATAAAAAGCGCCAAGAAAATGGTGGAAAGAGGGCGGGAAGAAGTTTGGGATATACTGGATGATGTTATTAAAGAACACCCGGTATTATTAAACCGTGCTCCCACTTTGCATAGATTGGGGATACAGGCCTTTGAACCAGTACTGGTAGAGGGGCGGGCCTTGCAACTTCATCCCCTGGTTTGTACAGCCTACAATGCAGACTTTGACGGAGACCAGATGGCAGTGCACGTGCCGCTGTCAGCCGAGGCACAAACCGAGGCCAGATTGCTTATGCTGGCGAGCAATAATATATTAAATCCCAAGGATGGCAAGCCAGTATGCACTCCTACTCAGGATATGGTCATTGGTATGTACTATTTGACATATATGGGAGAAGCCGATAGGAATATCGAGCACCCCCATGCGTTCAGCAGTGCGGATGAAGCTCAAATGGCCTATGAGTTAGGACGAATAACACTGCATGAAAAAATAAAAGTTAAAACAAATAGCAGAGTAAATAATGAATTAGTTGAAAAATTAATTGAAACATCTGTGGGAAGGACCATATTTAATGAAGTAATACCAGATAGCCTGGACTATTACAATGAAGTAATTGATAAAAAGAAACTGGGAAACATAGTTTATGATTGCTACCGAATGGAAGGCAATGCTGTCACTGCAGAAATGCTGGATGGCATGAAAAGGATTGGATACAAGTACAGCACTAGAGCTGGGATAAGTGTTGGAGTTACTGATTTTGAGCCTCCAGTGGAGAAAGCGCAGATACTTAAAGAGGCTGACTTGGTAGTTGATGCAATTGAAGCAGATTTTCAGATTGGTTTGATCACCGAAGATGAGCGCCATGCACAGGTGGTGGATATTTGGAATCAGGCTACAGATGATGTAACCAATGCCCTAAGGGACTCATTATCTGAGGATAACCCGGTATACATGATGGCTACATCAGGGGCCAGAGGTAACTTCCAGCAAATTCGACAATTGGCAGGTATGCGTGGATTGATGGCAGACCCGCAGGGGAAAATTATCGACCTGCCCATAAAAGCCAACTTCCGCGAGGGATTAACTGTTCTGGAATACTTCATATCTACCCACGGGGCCAGAAAAGGTCTGGCGGATACCGCTTTGCGTACCGCAGATTCTGGATATCTGACCCGTAGACTGGTTGATGTATCACAGGATGTCATTGTAAGAGAGATAGATTGTGAATCAGTCGAAGGTATCTGGGTAGAAAGAATTACCGAGGGCTCACAATTAATTGAACCTCTGCACCAAAGAATTATCGGTAGGACCTCTATAGATACCATAGTTCACCCTGAAACTGGGGAAATAATTGTGGAAGAAAACCAGATGATAAATGACGAGGCAGGTAACGAAATAGAAAGAGCAGGAATTAAAAAAGTAAAAATCCGCAGTGTATTAACCTGTAAAACCAGGCACGGAGTGTGCAGGAAATGTTACGGCAGGAATCTAGCTACCGGATATGATGTGGAAATTGGAGAGGCCGTGGGTACCCTGGCCGCACAGTCTATTGGGGAACCCGGTACCCAGTTAACCATGCGCACCTTCCATACCGGCGGAGTAGCAGGAGAGGACATAACCCGAGGCTTGCCCCGAGTTGAAGAACTATTTGAAGTTCGGAAACCTAAAGGTCAGGCGGTTGTATCAGAAGCGACCGGTACGGTCAGATTTGGAGAGAATAAAGGAAGACGAGAGATCTCGGTATTAGGTGAAGATGAAGAAGTGCTGGGTGCTTATATAGTACATTATGGTTCGCGCCTTAAAGTAGCTGAAGGAGACTCAGTGGAAATTGGTGATGCCCTATCAGAAGGCCCATTGAATCCCCATGATATATTAAAAACCAAGGGCTTACAGGATGTGCAAAGATATATCCTGCAGGAAGTACAAAAAGTGTATCGTTCTCAAGGGGTAGATATAAGTGATAAACATATTGAAATAATGATCAGGCAGATGTTGAAAAAAGTCAAAATCGAGGATTCGGGAACCACATCGCTTCTGCCCGGAGCTTTCATTGATATATCTGCTTTTGAAGATGAAAACGCTAAAATAATGGGATGTGGTGGCCTGCCGGCCATTTGCTCACCCATGCTTTTAGGAATCACTAAAGCTTCTTTGAACACCGACTCCTTTTTGTCAGCTGCTTCGTTCCAGGAAACCACCAAAGTATTGACCGAGGCAGCAATAAAGGGTAAAGTAGATTATTTAATAGGATTAAAAGAAAATGTCATTATCGGCAAACTGATACCGGCAGGTACGGGTTATCCGGCCTACCGAAATATAAATATAGATGAGAACGCAGTTTCCATAGAACAGGATGTTAAACCAGAGGAAGCATATGCAGAGTGAATGGGGTTGTAAGAAGATAGTTTTTATACGGGAAAAGCACTTCTTTAGTTGACTGTGGACTCGTCAGGTGCTAAAATATTTGAGTGCGTATAAATCGGCGTTGCTAAATTATAGCATCCATGTTTATTTGCATAAAGGAGGGTAATTACTTTGTCCCTTGAAGAACTTCGTAATGGTTCTAAAGTGATAGGGGCTAAGCAGGTCAAAAAAGCTATAACCAAAGGCTTGGCTATAAGAGTATATCTTGCTGAAGATGCCGAACCTCACATTACCGAACCTATAAAAGCACTATGTTTACAGCTTCAAGTAGACTATCAACTGGCCGATAGCATGGAGAGTTTGGGCGATGTATGTGGTATTGATGTAGGATCTGCAGCAGTAGCATTGATAAATTAATAAACCCTGGGAAGGAGGTGCAGGTATGCCAACAATAAACCAATTGGTAAGAAAAGGCAGGAAGAGAGAAATAAAGAAATCGACAGCACCAGCTTTGAAAAGCTGTCCGCAAAAAAGAGGAGTATGTACTCGTGTTTATACCACAACTCCTAAAAAGCCTAATTCAGCCCTACGTAAAATTGCCAGGGTCAGGTTAACCAATGGGATAGAAGTAACTGCTTATATTCCGGGTATCGGCCATAACCTACAGGAGCACTCTGTGGTATTGATCAGAGGGGGTAGGATAAAGGACTTACCAGGGGTAAGATATCATATTATACGAGGAACCCTGGATGCGGCAGGCGTACAAAATAGAAATCAAAGTAGATCAAAATACGGAACCAAGAGACCTAAGAAGAAATAGGAGGGAGGCACTTCATGCCTAGAAAAGGACCAGTTCCAAAACGCGACGTACTGCCTGATCCCATATATAACAGCAAAATATTCACCAAGCTTGTAAATCAGATCATGTGGGATGGCAAAAAGAGCGTGGCCGAAATGATATGTTACGGTGCGCTGGAAATAGTTGAAAAGAAATTAAATAAGGATCCTATGGAAGTATTTGAAGTAGCCATGAAAAACATTACTCCCATTTTGGAGGTAAGAGCCAGAAGAGTTGGAGGAGCCAACTACCAAGTTCCAGTCGAGGTTAGACCTGAGCGCAGACAGACTTTGGCTATCAGGTGGCTGGTTAATTACTCTCGTAAACGCGGTGAAAAGACTATGGCAGAACGGCTGGCCGGAGAACTTATGGATGCTTATAATAGTACTGGCGGATCAGTTAAGAAAAAAGAAGATACCCATAAGATGGCTGAGGCCAACAAAGCTTTTGCACACTATCGCTGGTAAGAACCTGGGCGAGGAGCGGTATAAATGCCTGAAAAGGTAAATCTAGCTACTATCAGAAATATTGGTATTATGGCACATATTGATGCCGGGAAGACCACCACCACCGAGCGGATACTCTTTTATTCCGGGAAAGTCCATAAAATGGGGGAGGTAGACAAAGGAACTGCTACTATGGATTGGATGACTCAGGAACAGGAAAGAGGTATCACCATTACATCCGCTGCTACTACCTGTAGCTGGGAAGATTATGTTATAAACATAATCGACACGCCCGGGCATGTGGACTTCACGGTTGAGGTTGAGCGGGCATTGAGAGTGCTTGATGGAGCAATTGGAATATTTTGCGGAGTAGCCGGAGTGCAGCCACAATCTGAAACAGTATGGAGACAGGCAGATAGATATAGTGTTCCAAGGATAGCTTATGTTAATAAAATGGATAGGATAGGTGCTGATTACCTGAGGGTAGTCAGGATGGTCCGGGAAACACTCGGAAGTGACGCCTATCCAATAAATTTACCTGTAGGTGTAGAGGATTCCTTTTCCGGGGTTATAGATTTAATCGATCTTAAGGCGTACATTTATGAAGATGAACTGGGTGCTGGCTATATAAGCAGAGATTTGACTAATGATGAAATGGAAGAAGCAATGGAGCACCGCAGGATACTGCTAGAGAAAATAGCTGAAAATGACGACCATATTTTGGAAAAGTATTTGGAAGGACATAGCATTTCAACTGAGGAGATAAAGCAGGCCTTAAGAACATTAACCATTTCCAATAAGATAGTGCCGGTATTATGCGGCTCATCTTTTAAGAATAAGGGAGTTCAGATGTTGTTAGATGCCATAGTTAGGTTTTTGCCTTCTCCATTAGATATACCACCAGTCATCGGCATGGAACCTTTTACCGGCATCGAAATTCAAAGAAAAGCTGATACCCTGGAAGCCATGTGTGCACTGGCTTTTAAGGTGGTTGTTGATCCTCATGTAGGTAAACTGACTTATTTCAGAGTGTATTCTGGAAAAATGAAAGTAGGGTCAAGTGTTCTTAATAGTGAAAAAAACAAACGGGAACGCATCACTAGAATTTTAAAAATGCATGCCAATCATCGTGAGGAGATTGCAGAAGCAAATGCAGGAGACATCGTAGCCGGGGTAGGACTGAGAGACACGGTAACTGGAGACACACTGTGTGATGAGAAAAATCCCATTATATTAGAATCAATCAGATTTCCTGATCCGGTAGTTGATGTGGCAATTGAGCCGAAAACCAAGAGTGATCAGGATAAAATTGGCGAAAGCATGAGGAGAATGGCGGAAGAAGATCCGACATTTAAAACCAGAATTAATGAGGATACCGGACAGACCATAATATCTGGCATGGGCGAATTGCATTTGGAAATTATCATAGACCGTTTATTGAAAGAGTTTAAAGTGAATGCTAATGTTGGCAATCCACAGGTATCTTACAAGGAAACTATTAAAAAGAAGCAAGAGGCGGAAGCGGTTTTTGAAAAACAGGCAGGAGGGCGGGGGCAATTTGCCCATGTAATTATTCAGTTAAGCCCTCTTGAAGAAGGGAGCGGTAAACGCTTTATCAATAAATCCAAAAGCGATGACATACCTCCCGAGTTTATCGGCGCTATAGAAGCGGGAAGCATGGAGTCTATGCAGGGGGGCATTCTGGCTGGTTATCCGGTTGATGATGTGGAAATCACTTTGCTAGGCGGGGGCTTTCATGAAGTGGATTCAAGCGAGCAATCGTTTAAAATTGCCACCAGCATGGCGGTAAGAGAGGCTCTCCAGAAAGCTGAAGTTGTTCTACTGGAACCCATAATGGATGTTGAAATACTTTGTCCAGAAGAATATGTGGGGGAGGTAATTTCCGATCTCAATGCCCGCCGAGGAAGGGTGATGGGATTTGAAGACAATAAGGCCAGCAAGATTGTCAAAGCTATAGTCCCGTTGGCAGAGACCTTCGGTTATGCTAGCAGTCTGAGATCCGCGAGCCAGGGCCGGGCTAGTTTTTCCATGCAGATTAAGAAATTCGCTGAGGTTCCTGCCTCCAAGAGCAAAGAAATAGTTGCTAAACGATACGGACTGTCAATGTGATACAGCATCAAATTAGTGAAATGGAATATTAAAGATCCAAAAGATAAATATTTACACCAAATTGATAAAGAATTATTTGAAAGGAAAGGTGAGTTGGAAAATGGCAAAGCAAAAGTATCAAAGGACAAAACCTCATCTTAACATTGGGACG
>CAZHHJ010000044.1:0-15382 GCA_964531295.1 uncultured Syntrophomonas sp. | reverse complement strand
AAAAATATTTACCTTGAATTACACTGAAATACTATTCAAACAGTCCCGCGAGCTTATGGTCAGCCAAATCCCAGATCCAGGCCAGCTGGCACTAAGCAAAAAACTGCCGGGGTATCCCCGGCAGTTGCCATATATGAAGTTGTGCTACATAATTCCGGAGATGTTGATAAAGAAGCCGTATCTTCCGCTAAGCAAGCAGCTCTCATTACACGCAAAAGCTTCCTTAATACAGGAAAGCGGAAGGCTCTGCACCGAGTGGCGCAGTTTAAGAAGTAGTATTAGTGGAAGTGAAGGTTTGATAAAACGAAACAGTCAAGCGAGTAAATTTGTATCATTTGACCCGGCCTGAAAAACTTACGATGGAACAGCAAGCAATACCGGCAGAGATGCCAGATAAGAAGTCTCCCGAAAGTAAGATTATTAGCAAATCAACGCCAGGCAACAGTGTGTCCCCCAGCCTCGACGGCCTCTTTATATTTGAGCGGTGATTTCATTCAATTTGGCCTGCAGATTGAGGCCGAATACTTGATAGCCGACCATGGCGATCAGTACTATGCCCACAAAAATCATAGCATACTCGGCCATCCCCTGCCCTGTTTCCTCTTTTATCAATCTAATCATCATAAGCATTATAGTCCCTCCTTGGCACAGTGCCGCATAATAATATGCTCATATCTTAAGCAGTATAATTAAAGTACTTATTACACTAAATTATCCATCTCCAGCCTGCTAATGGCCATCGGACTAAGGTCATGATCTGTTATATACTTTGTCCCTTTATGGGCCCATTATCACCTGGCTGGGGGTTAATGTATTGCTGCGCCTGCTGCTAAAGGATTATAATCAGACTCTGGGAGGCTGCCTGGCATGATAGTTTTAGCAATTTAGAATTCGCTCCAGAGACGCTGCTCTTTATCCTGCAATTCTTTCAGCCGTAAATAGACTTTATCCAGTAATGCTCTTTGCTGCTCTAGAAAGCAATCTTCAACCCCAGCCTTTTCATATTCTTCAATAGTCTTAAGAATTACCGGAATATTAAATTCTTTTAAGTCTCTTATTTTCTTACGAGTTTCCTGTATAGCTGCTGACCTAAAATTTTCCCTATCCATTCATATCACCTGCACTATTAATATTTTCCAACTATCATGTATAATTAGCTAGTGGAAGAAAAAAATACGTATATATTGTATCATAGCCGAGGTCAGAGGACACACTGAGTCTGAGATAAAGAGCTATGCCGGGCAAATTACATTAATAGTAGGAATGTGTATCAGGCTAAAGAACGGGGACACCCCTGCTGGGGTTAATGTTTTGCAGGAATATCCCCATTACAGGCAGGAATGTCCCCATTATAATAAAGGAGTTTGCTATGCAAAAAGTAGAATTGATAGCTACCTCGGCTTTCGGGCTGGAGGCGCTTGTTGCCCATGAATTAAGAGGGCTGGGATATGAAGAACTACAGGTGGAAAATGGCAAGGTAAGCTTTGCGGCTGACATCTCCGCCATACCCCGCTGCAATCTGTGGCTGCGCACCGCAGATAGGCTCTTGTTAAAAATAGGGGAGTTTGAGGCTAAATCCTTCAACGATCTCTTTGAAAGTACCAAAGCCCTCCCCTGGAACGATTGGATTCCAGGAGATGCGCAATTTCCGGTGGATGGAAAATCCATAAAATCACAACTGTTCAGCGTTCCAGACTGTCAGGCTATTGTAAAAAAAGCTATCGTAGAAAAAATGAAAGAAAAACATAAAATCAACTGGTTCAAGGAAACCGGCCCTCGCTACCGGGTGGAAGTGGCCCTATTGGCAGATACTGCCACCCTTACTATTGATACCAGCGGGGCGGGCTTGCATAAACGGGGATACCGCAAAATGTCGGGTGAAGCCCCTTTAAAAGAGACCCTGGCAGCTGCTTTAATAAGCATCAGCAGGTGGAAACCTGACCGAGCCTTTATCGATCCGTTTTGCGGCAGTGGAACTATTCCTATTGAAGCGGCATTAATAGGGCGCAATATTGCACCTGGTCTAAATAGAAATTTTGTATCCGCAAACTGGCCGCAAATTTCCGGGCATATATGGAAGAGGCACCGGGATGAAGCCCGGGATCTAATTCTTCATGATCAAGCACTGGGTATCAGAGGCATAGATATCGACGCTGCTGCTGTAAAGCTGGCTAATTATCATGCCCAAGAGGCTGGCCTAAGCAATCTCATCTCATTTCAACAGGGGGATGCCAGGGAACTAAATTCCCGTTATAAGTACGGCTACCTGATTGCCAATCCACCTTACGGGGAACGCTTGCTGGAAAAGGAAGCAACCGAAACTCTATACCGGGAGATGGCAGCAGTTTTTAAGCGATTGGATACCTGGTCGTTTTATGTTTTGACTTCCCACCCGGCTCTGGAGAGATTGCTCAATCGCAAAAGCAGTAAAAGACGCAAAGTATATAACGGCCGGATACAGTGTACCTATTACCAGTTCTTCGGCCCTCGCCCTGACAATTTACAGGGTCCTTTCGCCCGCCCGAAATAAGCTGAAAAGAAAACAGGAGAAATTTCTCCTGTTTTCCATTTTATGTTACCTCCCCAACTTATAGAATTTTTATAAATTAGCCATAATAACTAAAGTGAAGCGAAATCAAAGTAAAAGTTTTTGCTCGATGAATTGGGCTGAACGAATTTAAGCGCTGAAAGGTCATATTTCATTTGCCGGCATGACGCTTCAATCGCCGACAGCAGGTGATATTGACCATGCTTGGCAAATGATAAGTTTTCTTCTGAAATTATTGACTGGCATAAGCACTGCGGCTTAAATCATATACTTGTGGATATATATGACGGAGGTAAATATGATTGCAGTAATTTTAGCAGGAGGCAGGGGGCTTCGGTTATGGCCGGAAAGCCGTCAGCAACATCCCAAACAGCTTTGCAAGTTTGTTAACAACAAGTCTATGCTGGATAATACTATTGATCGTCTGGTGAACTCTGGGGCCAGAAAAATCGTTATCATCACCAGCGATGATCTCCTGCCCGGTATAGAGGAGATAATTGAAGATCGTCCCGATGCCTATTTAATCGAAGTTTTGACTGAACCAGAAGGTAAAAATACTGCTCCGGCAGTAGGTTTAGTACTGGCCCAGCTGCAGCAGGAAGATCCCGATGAAATCCTGGGTTTCTTCCCGGCCGATCACCATATCAGGGATTCTCAGGCTTTTTCAGAAAGTATGGGCCGAGCCATTGCAGCTGCCCGGCAAGGTCATATTGCCACCATCGGCATAGCCCCTGACCGCCCCGAAACTGGCTATGGGTATATTGAGAAAACCAAATGGGAAGTCGGGGAAATCGGAAATGTATTTGAGGTGAACTCCTTTTGCGAAAAGCCAGATGTGAGCACCGCCCAAAGCTACCTGGATTCTGGCCAATATGTGTGGAATGCTGGCATTTATGTGGGATCCACGGGGGTGCTTACCCAGGAATTCAAAACTCACCTGCCGGAAATATATGAAAAAATTAACTCTGGTTATGATTCTTATCTCTCATCATACGCCGAACTCCCTTCCATTAGCCTGGATTATGGAATCGCAGAAAAATCAAATCGGATGGCGGTAGTACCAGCCGATTTTGGCTGGTGTGACCTGGGCAGTTGGAATGCCCTGGGCGAGATCCATGCGCAGGATGACATGAACAATGTTTGTACAGGCTCTGACATTGTAGTGCTGGACAGCCAAAACTGTGTAGTTAAGCAGAGCAATAAAACCATAGTGCTTTATGGGGTACAGGATATTCTGGTAGTGGAGACCGATGATATTATTCTAATATCCAACCGCAGCCGTTCCCAGGATATCAGAAAAATCACTGAAGCGTTGAAAGAGAATGAACGCCTGGACCTCTTGTGATATCGTTAGTGCCGACTATTCTCGATTATTTTTAAACATAAAAGTCAGGCACCCTTAATATGCTTATCTATGTGCTAATTTAAATTAAGGAGGAGATACTTATTAAGCATATATTTCGCCAGTACGATATTCGGGGCATTGTGGGAGAAGAATTAAGCCCGGAGCTTATGGGCGACATTGCCCGGGCCTTTGCCGTTATGGCCGGCAGACAAAATGGGCAGACCACCATTCTGGTAGGCAGGGATAATCGGGCTTCATCTCCTCTTATGAGAGATAGCGTGGTTGAAGCACTGCTGGATTCAGGCTGTAATGTGGTGGATCTAGGCTTAGTGATAACGCCTATGTTTTACTATGCGGCTCGTCAACACCATATGCCGGCCGGTATTATGATAACCGCCAGCCATAATCCCGGGGAATATAATGGATGTAAATTGCTGCTGGGGGATTCAACTATTTATGGTGAACAGATTCAGCAAATCTATGAACTGGTTAAAAATCAGGATTTTATCAGCGGCCCGCCCGGGATTATTCATAATTACGATATCACTACAGAATATATGGAAATGATTAAAAGCAAAATAACTATGGGAGCTAATGTTCCCAAAATTGTGGTGGATTGCGGCAATGGAACCGCTTCCCTGTTTGCTCCGCAAGTGTTTAGAAGTCTGGGATGTGAAGTATCTGAATTATACTGCGACTCTGATCCGACTTTTCCTAATCATCATCCTGACCCGGTAATTCCGGAAAACATGGTTGATTTAATTGCTGAGGTGAAGCGTAGCAATTCAGCCATCGGTATTGGAATTGATGGGGATGGAGACCGATTAGGAGTAGTGGATGCCCAGGGCAATATGATCTGGGGCGATATGTTGATGATCCTGTTCTGGCGGGATATTATGACCCGGCATCCCGGTGCTAAGTGCATTGTGGAAGTAAAATGCTCCCAGAGTCTAATCGATGAAATTGAAAAGCTGGGGGGGGAACCTCTTATCTATAAAACCGGCCATTCTTTAATAAAGGCTAAAATGAAAGAAATTGGAGCCATTTTCACAGGCGAAATGTCTGGCCATATGTTTTTTGCCGACGATTATTATGGTTTTGATGATGCTCTTTATGCCGGTGCCCGGCTTCTGTCCTTGCTATCAATGAGCAAAAAGGGTATAATGGAAATGTTGACAGATATTAACAAATATTACGCCACACCTGAAATCCGCCTGCCCAGCACTGACCAGGGAAAATTTTTAGTGGTTGATCAAGTCCTGCAGCATTTCCAAAACAAGTATCAGATTATAGATATTGATGGAGCGCGTATAATCTTTCCAGACGGATGGGCTCTGGTTCGGGCGTCCAATACCGGCCCGGAATTAATTGTGCGCTGTGAAGGCAATACTCCGGAAGCACTGGAGAAAATAAAAAATGATATATTTGCCTTTTTACAAAGCAGCGAAGTTGAATGCAAGCTATCAGCCTATACTCCGGTATGATCACGGGAGTATAAAGGCAGCTAAGGCGTGGAAGAATTTGTTATTAACTGTAGAAACTTAATGAAGGGGTGAAATAATGGCTGTACTCAACCTGGGAACTTATCCTCCCAAACATTGCGGCATCGCTACATTTTCTATGGATTTACGCAACAGCCTGATGATCCATGGAAATGATGTTAAAGTAATGGCCATATCCGAAGAAAAGAATAAATATGATTATCCACCGGAAGTAATTTTTGAAATAGATCAGCAGCATCGGGCTGATTATCTGGAAGCTGCCGCCTTTATCAACTCGGCGCCAGATATTGATCTGCTTATCATCCAGCATGAATACGGTATTTTTGGCGGTGTAGACGGAGAATATATTATGGATCTGGTCGGCTCTTTGCTCAAGCCTTATGTGCTGATAACCCATACCGTACTGCCGGACCCGACGCGTAATTGCAAGAACATTCTTAATTATCTGGCCGGCCGGGCTGCGGCCGTTGTCTCTATGACCAAAAGTTCGTTAAATTTGATGACGGATCTTTATGAAGCACCATCAGAGTTGATGTATTTAATTGCCCATGGGGTACCGGAATTCAAAGCCCAGAAATCGGGATTTCTTAAGCATAAATACGGTCTGCCCGGACGGGAGATTATAAGTACATTTGGACTTATCGGACCTGGCAAAGGCCTGGAACTGGGAATTAAGGCCATAGCCAGCCTTACTGGGAAACATCCAGAAATAATGTACATGATACTTGGACGAACACATCCCATGCTGGTAGAATATGAAGGAGAGAAATATCGCCATATGCTGGAAAATATGGTACAAGACCTGGGTATTGAAAATAATGTTTGCTTTGTGAATAAATATCTGACTGATGAAGAATTAGGCGAATACCTGTATATGAGCGATATCTATCTTAGCCCCTACCCTAACAAAGATCAGGCCGTAAGCGGGACTATGGCTTTTGCGCTGGGCTGTGGCCGCGCCATAGTATCTACTCCTTACTCCTATGCGCTAGAAGCTTTGGCTGATGGCAGAGGGCTGGTGGCCAGAGAGGCTGAGCCCACAGAGCTGGGCGTTCTTTTAGAAAATATTATACAAGACCCAATACTCAAGCAGAATTTGCAGAAGAGGGCCTGGAAATTAGGAAAGAATTGGACCTGGCCCAATGTTGGACAACAGTATACCGAGATGTTTAAATCTATGCTGGAAACCGATACGGAATTGTTTATGGAGGAGAAAAATATAAATTATGCTGAAATACAGACATATTCATAACATGACTGATAAAACCGGTATGTTGCAGTTTTCTCAGCTGCATATACCAGATCCTGACAGCGGTCATACTCTGGACGATAATGCTCGAGCCTTAATGGTAGCTATTTTTATGGAAGATGGGCACGATCTGGCCATGAAGTATATTTCGTTTATGGCTAGCTGTCAGCGAGAAGACGGTTGGTCTAATTTACTGCTCAAGGGCAGCTATACCTCAGTAATGAATTCGCAAGATTCTGTAGGCCGGGCGTTGTTGGCCTGCAGTCTCGCTTCCAGGTGTAAATGGGAAGATATAAGGGCCCGGGGCCAGGAAATATTTCAAAACAATCTGCCGCAAGTAGTTAATTTTACCTCCCCCCGAGCTATAGCTTACACGCTTATCGCGTTGGCCAAAGGAGATACCATAAAAGAGATACCCGCAATGAACACTCTGGCCGAATATTTGTTGAATTTGTATAAAAACAAAAGATCGGCTGGCTGGTACTGGTTGGAAAATTATATGACCTATTGCAATGGAATACTGCCCCAGGCCATGATCTCAGTTTATGAAATAAATGGAAAGAAACGCTTTTTGAAAGCCGGCCTGGAAAGTCTGGATTTTCTCAATGATATTCTGTTCCGGGATGGTTTCTTGAACATTATAGGCAACCAGGGCTGGTACCAAAAAGGAGGAGCAATACCGCTATTTGACCAGCAGCCAGTGGATGCGGCATCTATTGCCTTTGCCTGCCACAAGGCCTACGCTATAACGGCTAAATCCGAATACCTGGATCTGGCCCGGAAAGCTCATGCCTGGTATTTCGGAGCGAATATTCATAACTTATCTTTATATGATCAGGAAAGCGGCGGCTGTTATGATGCCCTTACCGAAACCGGCTTAAACCTGAACCAGGGAGCAGAAGCAGTGCTTTCGCTACTGCTGACTGATACACTTATAAACAGTTCGGCTGCCTCATCGAAGGAAGCTGCCAGTAAAAGTTCGGGATCTGCTTTGGCCAGTGCAACAAAGAACCGCAATTAGCCTAGGTTTCCCTTTAAGTGCCATTGCTTTAAATGAGGCCTAAAGCAATGGCTCCTGCCTTTTACCGCTATGCGATATATGGAAGAAGCCACCTTAATAAAGATGTTTTTAATTTTATTCTATAAATCGATTCTCAAAGAATGATTTAATTGATCCGGAATTCGTCTGGTATTAATTCAGCCACTGTTGCGGTAGCTACTCCAATACTGGTGTCGGCGGCACCGTAATAAACCAGAATCTCATCTTCATCACCCAGCACTTCCTTGTCTTCAGCTCCTACTGCCCCGCAGCAAAAGACCACATTAGGAACCCAGGCTCCGCTCAGACCTACTTCATAGTCCTCCTCAGGTTCTAATATCGGGTTGGGCGATCTATATATGATCTTCTGGGGCTTTCCCAGGTCTACCAGCATTACTCCCAGACTGTACACATAGTTGTAGTCTACCCCGTGATATATCAAGAGCCAGCCATGCCGCGTTTTTATGGGCTGGGCACCGGCCCCTATTTTAAGTGAGTCCCACATGCGTCCTGGCCGGGGGCCTAAAATAATCGCGTGTTTCTCTTTAATAGGGAACTTTATTTCATTTATATAGGTAACCCAAATACTGGGTTCAATCCGATGGTAGATTACATGTTTACCGTTAATCTTTTCCGGGAAAAGAATGGCATCTTTATCCCAGATGTTTTTAAAGGCCAGACCGTCTCTCCTCCAGGCCCGATATCTTTCATTAACCAGATCATCAACTAATATGGAAGCGGCTGCTATCTGGGCAATGTTGCCATCATAAGCCGTATACAGCATGAATATCCGATCGCCTATCTGTATTAAGCGAGGATCTTCACAGCCCATTCTTTCTTCGGAAATGGCGGGTGAGAATATGGGTTCCGGTAGCCTCTTCAACACCCGGTATCCATCGGTTACTGCCAGGCCAATGCGGGAAATATCGTCATCCCCTACTGCCCGGTAGAACAAATAGACTTTATCACCTATGCGCAGTGCGCCAGGATTTAAAACATATTTTGACTCCCAGTGGTGTTCTTTGATAGGTTCCAGGATAGGATTATGCTGGTATCTGACCAGATGTTTGCTGGGTTTATCAGTGGGCTCCTGCACCACCACGGTGACATCCTTAGGCCGAGCCGGAAGCAGTGTATCCAGCAAGTTCTGACTACTTTCCCCGGCCTGAACTAGACGATAGACCAGGTGCATGATATCATCAACATCATAGCCCAGCTGCTTATATAATATCTCCAGGAAATCGTGATTAAACCACTTGTTTTCGACCGTTGTGGTCCAGGGTCCAGGGTTAGTCTTACCTCCCTTAAAACTATAACTGGCCCAACTCCAGGCTGAGCAGGTCAGAAAACTGTTGTCCTTCATCACCTGGGCCAAACTATAACTATCGGCCGCCAAACCCAAGAGCTGCGCTGCTTTATCCTGCCCTTCTCCAGCCAGCTTTTCTGATAGGTAACGTATCTTTTCCACCAGCCCCCGGTGGTGATGATTCTCAAAAATATTATGGGCCGAAAAATCGTCGCCTTTGGTAAGACCCATAATGGAATTATAGAGCCTCCGGCCAATATTTTTTCTTTCTAATACTATCCTTCTAAACAGATGGGAATAGTGCTCAGCTATTGCCATACGCCGAACAATACTGGTAAAATATCTTATTTTCGGGTACTTCCCACCACTGTCATATTCCAGCGGTTTAATGGGTATACGAGCAGTAATATGGTTGGAATAAGATATTTTGCCCCGGGATAGTATCCCCATATGCAAATCTTCATTTAAAATGATCGGTTTTAATTCAACCCACTCAAACCTTTCCGGTTTTAAGCTTTGCGCCAGCCATTCCAGATCCTGGTCTGTATAGGCCCGGGTTTCAATTAGATTAGCGAAGGTCACCGCGTCCCTGGTTCCCATCTTCTCGATAAGGTCCGCTGGCTTATAATACCCCAGAGGTATCATCAAATTTATCGGCGGGAATCTGACCAACATTTCCCGCAGGATGTCAGAATGGACCGTAAACATCTTATGGGGAGGCAGCAGTTTAAACAGACTTTCCACAAACTGCTGCACACCTTCACGTTTGTGCAGGTCTCCCGGCAACAGTTCCCCCAGCATGGCTTCCAGCTCTTCCATAAACCTTTCCAGCGCTGCAGTCATCTCCTGACTTGAGGCTTCGGGCGCTACCCCCAAACCCTGGGTCATAAAAACATTGAAATTATCCAAGTACTGCTTGCGCAGGGCTTTAAAGATATGATCAGTCTCTACCAGGCGCTTATCTTTGCCCATAATCTTTTTAGGGATGACGATGGGTTTACCCGGGACATACTCCATATAGCCCAGTGGTATCAGGGCAGGTTTGCACTGTTCGGTCCGGCTTACCCATTCCCTTACAAAGTCATTCTTTCTGCCCCAGATCATAGTGGTAAGACGACGACGCATCCCTTCCATCTTGCGGGTTAAAAATTCCTCTTTTTCATCGAAATCCGACTTATCCACATTATCTTTAAATTTCTTGATCTCTACTGCATAACTGGCTACCCGGCCATTGTACAAAGAGGTTATAGCTGAACATAAATTCATCTGCTCCTCTTCGGCTTCAAAAGTATAAGCGAACATAAAATCAAATAATATCGAAACCCACAAGCCATCGTTAAATTCGAAGTTGTTTTCCGATAGCCCAGCCAGCTCTTGCAACTTTTTTTCCTCATCATATCTATCAAAAAGAGGTTTATAAGTCTGGTAGCCAGCCCGGAAATTACTAATCAACAAGGGTATGGGATGTGTTATAACATCCGATTTTTTTCGGGTACTGCGAGTTAAGCGATCGGCCACCTTTAGAACTAACTTATCCTGCATCCAGATAACGCTGTCCCGCTTGATAGCTTCAAATATGGTTAATATAGTATCACAGAATACTTGATTTCTTTTAGCCAGGCTGTGTGGTACCTGTTCACTGCCGATGTTTATTTCGCAGATGCATTTACTCCAGCACAAAGCCCTGGTAAGTATCCAAAAGTCGATACCATGACCTTGTATCCGGTTGCCCCAAAAAATTGCTTCATGAGCCAGTTCCTCCACCAATTCATGGGAAATTGCATATATCCCCCCCAGGGGTTCAGACATGCGAAAACCATAAAAACTTTCCAGTATAGGTGCTCCTAGCATGTGCGCTACACTGTCTATACCCAGATAACGACGCAGACTGCCCAAAACCATATCGTAGTTACCCTGAATCGGGGTTATTAAGCTTTCCAGCCAAGTAATGTCAATACCTGGTCCCTCTGGAGTAGCCATCTTGGCGCTGAATATCAAGAGGTCTGCTTCCAGACGCTTGCTAATTTCCAGCAAAGCCCGGATACTTGAACCGCGGCCACTTATCTCCGCCGGTATAACGAATTCCAGATGCGGATGTTTTAAATTCAGCCCTTTTATCAAGTCCAGTGTTTCTTTGCCGGCATAATCCCCAGCACACACGATCAGCTGTCTTCTGCCAATCCAGGAATCCAAAACCTCATCGATCGATTCAAGTACTGCCAGGAGTTTGTGACTATCCTCGTTGAAAGGTATTCCTATTACCAGGTCATAACTGGCCAATTGTTTAAGCCGGGGATAGATTTTTTCCATGGTTTGGTCAAATACTTCTTCACTATTTAAATGGGTCAATTCGCTTTCCCCCTTGTTTAACTGTGTAATCTTTAAATAATATGCGCATTTTGGGCTTTTAATATTTAACTTACCTCGATTTAATATATGATATCCGAATAATAAAAGGGCGCTTATGTGAAGTTGATGGCGGGGACGGTTTGACGGTTCTTTTTACACGCTGGGCGTGCTAGTGGCCCAGAGTGTTGTGTGGGGAGTGGTCATTACACAAGACTTGTTAAAGGGACGGTCCTTTTTACACGCCCTGAAGTACTGGTGGCGCGTTACAAGGACCGTCCCCCGCGACATGGTTTCTAGATTAGTGCTTCCAGCTCTGATACGAGTTCTCCGAAATACTGCAGGGCTTTGTCCACTGGCTCTGGAGTAGTCAAGTCTACTCCGGTCTTTTGCAGCACTTGGACCGGATAATCACTGGACCCAGAACTCAGGAAGTCCAGATAACGGTCCACTGCTGGTTGACCTTCTTCTAAAATCATTTCTTTTATAGCGGTGGCAGCCGAAAATCCGGTAGCATATTTGTACACATAAAAAGCAGAGTAAAAATGTGGTATCCTGGACCACTCCATATCGATTTCCTTGTCCAGTACTACCGCGGGGCCATAATATAATGTATTCAGTTCACGATAAATACGGCATAAATCATCTGGAGTCAAAGCCCGTCCAGCCTCTACCTCTTCATGGATGATTTTTTCAAATTCCGCAAACATGGTCTGACGGTAAACCGTACCCCGGAACTGCTCCAGATAGTGATTTATCAAAAATATTTTTTCCCGGGGATCGGCACTTTTCTTGAGCAGGTAGTCTATGAGCAGGGATTCATTTACGGTTGAGGCAACTTCTGCGACAAATATTGAATACTGACTGTAAATATAGGGTTGAGTTTGATTAGAATAATAGCTATGCATGGAGTGACCCATTTCATGGGCCAGGGTAAAAACATCATCCAGTTTATTATCATAATTTAAGAGCACATAAGGGTGGCTGTCATAAGAACCCCAGGAATAAGCTCCACTGGTTTTGCCCTCGTTTTCATAAACATCGATCCATCCTGATTCAAGTCCGGTTTGCAGCGCGGACAGGTATTTACTGC
Source organism: uncultured Syntrophomonas sp. (assembly GCA_964531295.1). Taxonomy (GTDB): domain Bacteria; phylum Bacillota; class Syntrophomonadia; order Syntrophomonadales; family Syntrophomonadaceae; genus JAAYJK01. The sequence continues at coordinate 2,954 of CAZHHJ010000044.1, read as the reverse complement.
CCAGTGGAGATAGGCCCTGGAGCACATTATTCTTAGCTTCTTCATAAGCTATTTCCAACTTAAATTCTTTGACCAGTGGGGTGTAGATATCATACATATGAAGTTCATCCAGTCCCAGCATTTTTTTACGAAGTTTCATGTATCGATACATATGATCCATATTATTGTGTACTGAGTTAATCAGGTTATCATACACTTCTTGGGAAATGTTATCCTGGTCCAGGGAAGCCTGCAGAGCAGAATCATATTTTCTGGCCCGGGCGTAAAAAATATCTGTTTTCACACTGGAACTCAGGGTACTGGCCAGGGTGCTGCGCATTTTAGTATAGGAACCATAAAGACCTTCGAAGGCTTCCTTCCTTACCCGGCGGTCATCACTTTCCATCAATCTTCCATAACGGCCCTTGGTCAGCTCGATATCTTCACCTTGCTCATCTTTTATTACCGGAAATTTTATATCGGCATTATTGAACATGCTAAATATATTTTTGGGCACGATGGACAGCTCAGCAGCCATTGCCAGAATCTTTTCTTCCGCTGATGATAATATGTGTTCTTTCTGCCGCAGCAGTTCATCAAAGAATTTGCCATACACCTCTAGATCGCGATTCTGGAGCATAAAATCCCGAAGTTTTTCCTCGGGAATTGCTATTATTTCGGGAACCACGTAGGATGTAGCGCTCCCTAACTGCACCACAATTCCCTGCGCCCGATCAAAAAGGGTTTGGTAATGGGAATTGTTATTGTCTTCATCCTTGCGCATTTTAGCATATACAAACAAAGCCTCAATCCTGCGGTTAACCTTTTCTAATAAGCTTAGGGTAGATAGCAGTTTCTCCGCTGATTCTCCCAGGGTACCCACGTGCTTTTCAATTTCCTGCATCTGTTCTTTTAGCTGGTTAAAGTCACTTTCCCAATCCTCTTCATGGCTGTATATGTCTTCCAGCTTCCACTTGTATCTGGCTTCAATTTCTTCTCTTTTTCTTGCTTTACCTTTCACGATATTCCTCCTCAAGTATATAAATGTTGGGGATTAACACTGTTTTCTTTCCGGGAATTAAACTATTATACCCTTTTTATATCTGATTATGCATATTTCCGCGAAAATCCAGGGAAATATTCGAAATCGTTCCCTGAATACTAGCTTTAATATGATCGCTGCTAGCTCCATTATTTATGCCACCATTGAACAGGCCTTTTGAAAGATATGGATAAGCAATATAATGGTAGTATGATTCTAGAGCTGTTCTAAGCATTTGCTTGCAGGGAGGCTTTAATGGATGCCTGATTTGTTTCAATTTAATAATCTCTGCCACACTTTAGATAATAAACGTATTATCCGGGAATCTGCGGCTCTGAAAGCCGCCCAGATACTGGCCATACAGGGGCCATCCGGATCAGGTAAAACTACCCTGCTCAAGATGCTGGCCAGACTGCTGCCTTCTGAGAGCGGAGAAGTTCTTTTAAACGGCCAGAACTGGAATAAATATACGCCGCAGGAGTGGAGGGTGAAAGTTCATTATCAACCGCAAAACCCGGTTTTGTTTGCGGGAAGTGCAGCAGAAAACCTCCAACTGCCCTTTACACTTAGACAGGTTCAGCAGTCGATCACTTTTCGTCTGCAGGATGCCCTCACCTTCTTAGATCACTTGGGACTCTCCCGCAGTATAATGGATCAGGAAGCCCGCACCCTTTCAGGAGGAGAAGCGGCCCGCTTAGCCTTGATAAGATCGCTGCTTATCGAACCCACTATCCTGCTGCTGGATGAGCCTACTGCCCATCTAGATAAGGATAGTGCCGGCCAGATGTTAATGTTGTTACATAAATGGGTTACTGAGGCGGAAAGAGCGATAATAATAGTAACTCATAATGCTGAAGATTTAGAGGAATTTAATGATATCACTCTGCTGGATTTGCACCGCAGGATACAGGAGGATAAACATGAGTAATGAATATATTCATATTTCCAACCTGCAGCTGATTTTAAGTGTATCCCTGGTATTGATCACCGGCTTAATCTCGGCTTTCCTGAGGCTGGGTCTGTTTAAATCACTGGCCTGGGCCACAGTAAGGGCTTTCGTTCAGTTGACCCTGATCGGATATATTCTAACTTATATCTTTGCGCTTAATAAGCTGCCGATTATCACTATGATAATATTGATTATGTGTTTCATCGCCAGCCGGGAAGCCACTCGAAGGATCAAAGGGACACCCTTTAATGCTCAGCTCGAAACTTTTCTTTCTCTATCCGCCAGCAGTTTCATTGTCGGAGTAATAGTAGTAGCCTTAATAATATCCCCTAAACCCTGGTACTCGGCCCAGGTAATGATACCGATATTTGGTATGCTGATCGGCAATTCCATGAACGCTGTAGCTTTATCATTGGAAAGAGTATACAGTGAAATTCATTCCAATATTGGGCAGGTAGAACAGTTGCTGGCTTTAGGCGCTACCCCCTGGGAAGCGGTGCGTGATTATGCACGGAAAGCGATCACGGCCGGTATGATGCCCACCATTAACTCCCTCTCAGTAGTAGGTCTGGTCAGTTTGCCGGGTATGATGACCGGACAGATCTTGGCTGGAATGAATCCGGTTTCAGCAGTACGTTACCAGTTCGTAGTGATGGTTATGATCGCGGCTGCAGTTGCCATCGGGTGTCTGGCCATTATCGGTCTCACCTATAAAAAGATGTTCAACCAGGACCAAGCCTTAATCCAATCCATGTACCACAACCAATTATAATGGGGACATTCGACATCCGCCTCTCCATACTATTGAAGGACTTACCAGCATGTTCTTCAGCTTTGTTTTTGGGCTGCATAATCCAAATTGCTATTATCGCTGCCAAACTCTGAGCGAAATCTATATATAAAGAAATTGAACTCATCTTTTATTCTGCAGCTTACTACTGGCAGATCAGTATTTATTAGAATGTTTTGGATAAAAGCCACAAC
>CAZHHJ010000043.1:0-15564 GCA_964531295.1 uncultured Syntrophomonas sp. | reverse complement strand
TTACTAAATATTTCACTTTCTCTAGGTAAGATATGTTTTTTTTAAAATAATAATGATAATATAGATATTAGGGAAAATTGGGGTGAGCGAAATGGGTACCGAGGAATCAGCAGCACTTATTATAATTATTATTGTTCTTAGTTTGGGCCTGATAGCGGGTATTGTAGGAGTCCTAGTTTTTAGCAGCGGCTTTGCCGATTGGTGGAAGAAATTATAAACCCATAAAATTTGCATATTTAGCTAACGGGGTTTGTGTGCTTTTTTTTAATAATTAATAAGCAGGGTATTCATATATCCTGCTTTCTTTTTTAGCAGACATTAGTGATTGCTCGCCTTACTCTGGATTAAGGCAGCGCTTCCCCTGTCCCTATAATTAGTACGTTAGCTAAGCATAATAAAATATTTTTGCATAATATATTGCGTAATTTGTCGTTTTATGTGATAATATGAATTACCTTCAATCCCCCCAAATATAGAACCTTAATTCCATCACATTCCCTCTCCATATGAGCCCGCAACGGGCTCATATGACATTTTATGTATATTTATTAAAGGCCGGACAGTAATATTCTACATTTTCCTCAATTAGCAGTTTATTCCGGCGGCATAATCATTTAGAATAAGAGACATATGAATGGGCAAATGCTACCATAGCCTGAATTTGTGTGACAATTTTGAAGGAGGTCCTTATTTAATGGAAAATAACCCAAGCAACGCTGAGGTCATAGTGGTGACTTCAGGTAAAGGTGGTGTGGGCAAAACTACTACGGTGGCAAATCTGAGTACTTCTCTGGCCAGAATGGGTTATAAAGTAGCTGTTATGGACCTGGACATAGGCCTTAAAAAGTTAGACTTGATATTAGGCCTGGAAAATCGAGTAATTTATGACATTGTACAGGTCATCGAAGGTGAGTGCACTTTAAAGCAAGCCCTGGTTAAAGATAAAAGGTTCCCGGGTCTGTGTATGCTCCCCGCAGCTCAAACCAGAAACAAAGACGATATTAACCCAGAACAAGTGCGGACAGTATGCGAGAGTTTAAAAAAGGATTTTGATTATGTATTTATAGACTGCCCGGCTGGCATTGAGCAAGGCTTCAAGAATTCCATCGCTGCTGCCGATAAAGCTATAGTAGTTACTAACCCTGAGGTCTCCGCAGTCCGGGATGCGGATAGAATAATCGGTATGCTGGAATCAGCTCAATACCAGGATATTCAACTGCTGGTAAATCGGGTTCAAAATGATATGATAAAAAGCGGTAATATGCTGAGCATTGAAGACTTAACCGAACATCTTTGTGTAAACTTGCTGGGGATCGTGCCCGAAGACAAAAATGTCCTTATTTCCACCAACAAAGGTGAACCTATTATTTTAAACGAACGCAGCCTAGCTTCTCAGGCTTTCAATAATATAGCCCAGAGAATTACTGGAAAAGAAGTGCCATTTCTTGAATTAGATGAATTTTCCTTTTGGGATAAGTTAAGAGGTCTGGGACGAAGTCTTTTACCTGCCAAATAAAAGGGGGTAGTAAATATGTTAACTTTTATAAAGAATATTTTTAAACAAGAACATAATTCCAGCCGTCGGCAGGCCAATGACCGCCTCAGAGTAGTTTTGGCCCATGACCGAGTGGGAACATCAGCAGAAGTGATGGACACTATTAAAGAGGAAATCATTCAGATTATAGCCAAACACATGGAAATCGCGGGAAATCCCGAAGTGAACTTTATTCGCGAAGGCAGACATTCGGCTCTGGATATAAGTATTCCTATTAAAGGCAGGTAAGCATCTTGGCCAATATTAAAATTAAAGGCATTAATAATAACCTGGTCTTTGTGTTTGAAGAAGGCGAATATTCAGATTATGTTCAAATCCTTAAGGATAAATTTGCAGCTAATCAGTTGTTATTTGAAGGATCTCCGGTAATTTTCAAAGGCAAAGGTCTCAACAAGCTGTCTTTTCAGGATATTTCCCACCTCCAGCATCTTTGTCTGGAGCACGGAATGATACTAAACAACATCGAACTTAACCTTAACCGTGCCTATACCAAAGACATATTTATTCATCGCAATGTACGCAGCGGACAGAAGATACATTCCGAAGGATCAATAATTGTGTGGGGAGATGTACATGAAAGCTCGGAGATAATAGCTGGAAATGATATTATAATACTGGGTAAAATGGAAGGCATTGCACATGCCGGCTTTTACGGCAATACTGAAAGTATCGTTTTCGCTTTAAATCTTTGTCCAGGGCAGATTCGTATTGCCAGCAAATTGTCAGGTTCTGCCGGGAAAAAATCGAATAAAATCTTCCCGGAGTTCGCTTACCTTTATGATGATTCGATCTGCATAAAGGAATATAATCCGCGGGACAACCTGGATAGAATTAAGATATTATGACGGCACTTTTATATTAGTTTATAGATTAATTGAAATTGCAAGAAGCCGGACTTAAAGTCCGGCTTCAGTAGTATGTGTTAACATCATTTTTTGGGCTGCCATACTTTCCAGACATTGCCGGCCAGGTCTGTGCTGGGCGTCAGGGTTGGCTCCCCGGGGACCCAGCCGGAAGGTATTACTTCACCGGTAGCCTGGTTATGCTGAAATGCCAGGACCTGCCTCAACAGTTCCTGGGGATTTCTCCCTACCGGAGGTGAGAGGATTTCTGCGGCCTGTATGATCCCCTCGGGATCGATCAGGAATCGCCCTCGTACGTCAACACCCCCATCTTCGTCATAGACATCATAAAGCTTGCCTATTCTGCCGGCACGATCACAGAGCATAGGAAATGGTATCCCACCTTCTACCATCTTGGATAGCTCGGTTTCATTCCAAATTTTATGAGAGAACACACTATCGACACTCATGGCCATTATTTCGACGTTTAGTTCTTGCAGTTTACTATAGCCCACGGCTATACTCGATAATTCGGTGGGTCATACAAAGGTAAAATCACCCGGGTAAAAACATATCACTACCCATTTGCCCTTATAGTCCTCGAGGTTGATTTTAGTAATCTTACCCTTATGGAAAGCTTCAGCCTTAAATGCGGGAGCTGGTTTACCAACTAACATGAATATCGGCCTCCTTTTTTATCCAGATTCGTTAGCACTGCTAATAAATCCATTATAACCGCCCTTTAAAGTCTGCACAAGTAGGCGCCCAAGTACACATTCACCTTAACCGCAACGCCCCGCCTTCCAACAGGGTTTTACCTTGCGCTGGGATATGTTGTTCACGCCGAAGAGCATAATCGTGGTCATGGGAATCATTTGAAACTTTCATAGCTAGGATCTCATGGAGGAAATCAGGAATATCAAAAGTCCTACGGCGGCCAGAGCAAAGCCGCCTACCCCAAAAATGGAGTATTGTTCAGAAATTTGAGGGGGACTGCCGTGAACTATCAAGGCCGATCCTACCAAGCCCCCGGTAATAATCAGGCTGGCACTGAGCCGGCTTATCAGCTGGGCCATTTTGTGGTGGGATGGTTCACTCAAATCCACTTTCATAATAATCTGCAGCTGGCCCCGGCTGGTAGCTTTTATTATTTCATGAAAATCATGCGGCAAAGCGCCCAGGGGTTTAACATCTCGATAATAGCGGCGGTTTAAATGCTTGCGGACATTCTCCGGTTTAAGTCGTTCCTTATAGACCCGGCTGGATAGTTCACCGGCAGTCTCCATGAAATTATAACTGGGATCCAGCATTTTGCCTACCCCTTCCACGGTTATGAGGGCTTTCATCAAGGAGGTGAGATAGGAGGGTAGTTTTAACTGGTAGTTATAGGCCAGAGTCATAATGTCTTTACGCAAGCGGTTCATATCCAGCTTGCCCAGGCCGCCTGAAGATACATTAATAATTACATCAGTGAAATCTTCCAGGAAATCTTCCCGGTTTTGTTTCATATGCTCCAGAATACCCATGGATTGCAGGGCGGACATAGCCCGTTCCATATCCTGTTTGCTAATGCCCAGGACAAATTCCCCGATATTTACCAGCCTGCTATCGGTAAGGGTGCCTATTTGTCCAAAATCTATAAAACAGATCTGCTTTTCATTTACTATAATTATGTTGCCCGGATGGGGGTCTCCCTGGAAAAAACCATGAAATACAATTTGGGTTAGATAGGTTTCTGTGCCCAGACGAGATATCTCCCGTACGTCCCAGCCCCTTCTCTTGATCTCCTCGATATCACTCAGCTTAACGCCTTCTATGTATTCCTCAGTTAGTATCTTTCCGGTGGTATATTCCCAGTAGACCCGGGGGATGATTACCCGCTCATCTCCGGCAAAGTTATTATATACTACCTCCGTGCTCCTGGCTTCCCGAGCGTAATCCAGCTCGCGCAGGAACATCTTGGCATAATCTTCGATCATGGCTACGACATTAAGGCGTTTAGCCTCATCTGAGCGGCTTTCCGAAAATCGAGCCAAAGTCAAGAGTATTTGCAGATCATTTTCCACCAAACGTTCTATGTCCGGACGCTGTACTTTTACAATAACCTCTTCCCCGCTTTTCAGACGGGCCCGGTGTACCTGACCAATGGAAGCAGCGGCCAGGGGCTGAGCGTTGAATTCCTCAAATATATCATCAGGATGCCCCAGTTCCTGGATTAACTGCCGGACAACATCTTCATAACTCATAGCCGGAACTTTGTCCTGTAGCAGTTCCATCTGTTCTATATAGGGGGGTGGAAGAAGATCTGGTCTGGTACTCAATACCTGCCCGAGTTTAATAAAAGTAGGTCCCAGTTCTTCTATGGTTATGCGTAATTTTACTGCCATCAGCTTATGGTTTTCTTTCCGGCTCATTATCACATCTTTTCGAGTGCCGACCGGAGCCAGACCGCTTAGGCCAAAACGCTGCACCACATAACCCAACCCGTTTTTTATTAATACCCCCACGATCTGTTGTCTCCTGCGTATATTTCTATAGTGCTGTTTTAAACCCATCCTGCTTCCCCCCTTCAAGTACCGGCCAATTATAATCTCTAGTCTGGATAATTCAAGCTTCTTGCTCTGTTTTCCTCTTATTCTAGCAAAAAGATCGTTCAAGATAATAATAATACAGCCGCTTTGATGCCTGGTTACTCAGGTTATTGGACAAATCCCTTAATATTCGTACACATGGTGTGAATCCCGACCTTAGATACATTCACTTCCCAAAGCAAAGTAGCGGAGAATTAATTCTCCGCTACAGATATCTGTCTGCAGCAACAATTTTACCGGTTGCTCATTTAAAAGTACTTACATCATGCCGGGCATACCGCCGCCCATGCCGCCCATGCCGCCCATGCCAGCCATGCCTTTCATTTCATCGTTTGGCTTTTCAGTGATAATGGCCTCGGTGGTCAATACCATGGCAGCAATACTGGCTGCATTCTGAACTGCCGAACGGGCAACTTTGGCCGGGTCAATAATACCAGCTTTAATCATATCTTCATATACTCCGGTCATGGCATTGTATCCAATACCGGGAGCTGCTTCTTTAACCTTTTCCACTACTACGGAACCTTCAGCACCTGAATTGTTGGCAATCTGCCGCAAGGGTTCTTCAAAGGACTTCTTAACCAGCATAACACCAGTCATCTCATCGCCTTCAGCTTCCAGCTTTTCTACTGCCCGCAAGGCGCTAATAAGAGCAACACCTCCACCGGATACTATCCCTTCCTCAACCGCTGCTTTGGTGGCTGCCAGGGCATCTTCAATCCGGTGTTTCTTTTCCTTTAATTCGGTTTCAGTAGCTGCTCCTACCTGGATAACTGCAACTCCACCAGCAAGTTTAGCCATTCTTTCCTGCAGCTTTTCCCGGTCATATTCAGATTCAGTTTCTTCCAACTGGGCTTTGATATTAGCAAGACGGCCTTTAACGTCATCTTCAGTTCCAGCACCATCAACTATGATGGTCTCGTCTTTTTTGACTACTATCTGCCGTGCTCTGCCCAGCATATCGATACTAACGTTTTCTATTTTTATACCAACATCTTCTGAAGCTACCTGACCATTAGTCAAAACGGCAATGTCTTCCAACATGGCTTTTCTTCTTTCACCAAAAGCCGGCGCTTTGACTGCTACACAATTGAAGGTTCCTCTAAGCTTGTTAACCACTAGAGTAGCCAGTGCTTCACCTTCTATTTCTTCAGCCACAATCAATAAAGGTTTGCCTGTCTGAACCACCTTTTCCAAGACCGGCAGTACTTCATTGATAGAAGCAATTTTCTTGTCACTTATAAGAATGTAAGGATCTTCCAGGACCGCTTCCATCTTTTCTGTATTGGTGATCATATAAGGAGATATATAACCCCGGTCAAAACTCATCCCTTCTACTACTTCCAGCGAAGTGCCCACGGATTGTGATTCTTCTACCGTGATAACACCATCCCGGCCCACCTTTTCCATGGCATCAGCAATAAGCTCGCCAATTTCCTTGTCACCAGCGGAGATGGCTGCTACCTGGGCAATGGATTCTCGGGTTTCTACCGGTTTGCTAATAGCCTGGATTTCTTCCACTGCTGCTTTTACTGCTCTATCTATACCATGCCTCATGACCATCGGATTAGCACCGGCAGCCACATTCTTAAGCCCCTCTTTAATCATTGCCTGGGCCAGAACAGTAGCGGTAGTGGTGCCATCGCCAGCCACATCATTGGTCTTGGTAGCAACTTCCTTAACCAGCTGACAGCCCAGGTTTTCCCAGGGGTCTTCCAGGTCAATATCCCGGGCTATAGTAACACCATCATTGGTAATGGTGGGAGAACCAAACTTACGATCCAGAACTACATTTCTTCCCTTGGGTCCCAGAGTAACCTTAACCGTATTGGTCAGTGCGTCTACTCCTCTTTCCAAGGCCCTTCTTGCATCTTCACCAAATTTTATCTCTTTAGATACCATTCTGTGTATCCTCCTTTTTCTTTTGTTTTAGCCTATTTTAGCGAGTACATCCTTTTCAGGTATAATAAGATAATCTTCACCATCATACTTTATGCTATTTCCAGCATATTTCCTGAAGATGACTTTATCCCCAACTGCTACCGCCATGGGTATGATCTCGCCTTTTTCGTTTACCGCACCCGGCCCAACCGCCAGTACGCTACCTTCCTGAGGCCTTTCTTTTGCAGTATCGGGCACATAGAGACCGCTTTTAGTTTTTTCTTCAGTTTCTTCGATAGGCTTAATCAAAACATGATCTGCCAAAGGTTGAATGTTCAAGGGTATACCTCCTCATAAATTTTATTTTGTTGTTAGCACTCGCCTGTAATGAGTGCTAACGTTAGTTATAATATTAGGCAAGATTAAGCCAGTATTCAAACTAGAAAACAGCTGAATTCGCCCAATATCATCGATTAATAGTATGCTCCTACTATTTTCTTTTTATACCTTCAAATAACTCTGTTTTTTGAAATATCAGTCCTGTCCGCATTCTGAGGCAGAACCAACTATGATATCCAACCCATGCGACAAAGCGGGCATAACTGCTTCCAGTGATTCCCGGACCCCTTTTACACTGCCAGGCAGATTTATGATCAGCGTATTTCTCCTTATTCCGGCCACGGCCCGGGACAGCATAGCTTTACTGGTCTTCTGCATACCGTAGGAACGCATGGCTTCTGGAATACCGGGAACTAATTTTTCTATGACCTGCAGACTCGCTTCAGGTGTAAGATCACGACGGGAAAAACCAGTACCACCTGAAGTCAGCAAGAGGTCCAGTCCTAATTCATCACAAGCATATTTCATCTTCTCAATTATGATGTCCTTTTCATCAGGAATTACCTCATAGTATCCCATAAGATAATCTGGACCGAGCATTTCTTTAATTTGTTCTCCGCTGCGGTCCTCTCTTTCCCCGGCTGCGCCTTTATCGCTCATTATAAGTAAACCGATTTTGTACATCATATCACCTCTACGATATCAGCCTTCTTAATTTTACCACCTTGTATCACCCGGCAGAATAATCCTTCATAGGGTAAAAGGGTTACCCCCAGGGTCCGGGTCACTATGCTGGGATGATCTTCTTTTCCTATCTGAGATATTTCTAAAACTGCACTTTCTCCAATTTTCAGTCTTTCACCCAGCTTTAGTTCTTTAAGGTCAATTCCTTCGATCAGTAAATTTTCAGCAAAGTCACCCGGGCCAGCATCCAAAGCGTTTTCCTGATTAGCTTTCAATACACTGGCTCGATCCAGGCAGGTAACCTGTCTGTCCCATGGTCCAGCATGCCCATCATTTTCTATACCATGATTTTCTATAATATTGGCTTGAAACACTTCCCGCTTAACCTGGCCTCTTTCCGGGCTTGTACATATCGAATAAAGTCTTCCACTTTTTATTGCTTCAATTTTTTCTTCTTGTTTAACATGACCGCTCTTACCACCTGATTTTTCCACTAACATAATACCTCCTATCTCCATCCATCGATCGAGAGCTTTCCCCATGTCGTAAATGGTAAGGGCCGCGATAGTGACAGCAGTAATAGCCTCCATCTCCACCCCGGTTTTACCGCTTGTTTTAACCTGCGATTCGATGATTATACTGGATGTGTTATGATTGAATTGAAAATTAATATCTACTGAAGTCAACATTAAAGGATGGCACATAGGTATTAAGGAAGAAGTGCTTTTTGCTCCCATTATTCCAGCCACCTGAGCTACGGATAAAACATCTCCCTTTTTAATGCCTCCGTTTTTTATGGTATCCAAGGTCTCGGGTTTCATTTTCACTACTGCCCTGGCAATGGCAACCCTTTCGGTGTCATCTTTTCCGCTGACATCGACCATACGAGCCCGCCCCTCACTATTAATATGGGTAAAGTCCACAAGAAATCAACCTCCTATTTGATACATCTTGCGTTTATTTTCGCTGCCCCAGCCAGAATTCATCTGATGGCGGGGAGCTTTATTTATTATGGTCTTAATAAACAGGTCCCTTAATTCCTGATCACTGGCTCCATCGAGAAGAGCCGATTTTAAGTTAATTTCGGCATTTTCGTATAAACAACCTCTTAAGCTGCCATCAGCAGTCATGCGCAGGCGGTTGCAGTTCCCGCAGAAATGATTGCTCATGGGACTTATAAAGCCAATAGTTCCCTTTCCGCCCTGAATATGATAATATTTGGCTGGTCCATTACCTTCTATTTTGCTGCCTTCATAAAGTTCATATTCCTGCTCAATTTTTCCCTTAATCTCTTTTATCTCCATGAGTTTCTCCTGCTCCCAGAATAAAAGGTCCCCAATAGGCATAAACTCGATAAATCTGATATGCAGTGGATATTTATAAGCCAGGGCTGCAAAATCCATAATCTCAGAATCATTAAAGCCTTTTATCACTACGTTATTTATTTTGACCGGCTCCAAACCCAGCTCCAGGGCTTGAAAGACCGCTGTGCTAACTTTTTGCAAGTTTCCTCCCCGGGTAATATATTTGAATTTTTCAGCCACCATAGTATCCATACTAAAGTTTACCCGTTTAAGACCAGCCTCTTTCAATTCTACTGCTATATCTGAGAATAAGATCCCATTGGTCGTCAAAGCTAGATCATCAATATCCGGTAAATCCGCAATATCTTGCACCATCTGAACGATATTCTTTCTTATCAAGGGTTCCCCTCCAGTCAACCGGATCTTCCGGATCCCTAGAGTGGAAGCGATCTTAATCAGTCGGGTTATCTCTTCCAGGCTGAGTATATTATAATGGTCTATCTTTTTAATGCCCTCTTCGGGCATACAGTATCTGCACCTTAAATTACACCGGTCAGTAACGGAAACTCTAAGATAATTTATTTCCCGGCCATAACTGTCCTTCATCAGTTTCCCCTCCCCCAGACCGCATGGTCATAAACTGACTATGCTTGTCCATACTAAAAGCATCCCAGTTCGCAGCCGTAGATTTTTATACTCGCCTCATCACAAAGCTCCCCCATCCTGACCAGTTCAATTTGACTTTCAAGCGCAAACTTCCTGGCCTCAGTACAGCTTATCTTTCCATTGGGGAACTGTTCTAGCAGTTTAGCAACTAATTCCTGCTGATTCATTATTTACATACCTCCCTTATAATAAATAAAACCCTTAACAGGGCAAAATCACTTTATAATAAACTCTGAATCATCCAGTGGTTTCGTCTAACACATATTTAAAAGAACTTTGTCGGCATTTAGGGATTATTTTAGTTCATTATACAACATATTTTACTTCGGCCACAATTGACATTTGATGGTGCAGGCTATTATAATTTCGTTTCTGCTGCAAAAGCTTGAAACAGAGCCATTTAATAGTATTTAAATTTCACTTGCCAGGGCAGAATCAAAAATACGCATAGACCGCGCCTCAAGTAATTTTATAGAATTAAAAATAGTATGCTATTATTTAAATATAGAAGCCCTTATCCTGCATTTTCCTTGGATAGAGAGGGGGTATAATATGTCTTCACTGCAATGGATACTGGTGGCTGTAGTCAGCGGAGCTATCGAAGTGGCTTCCGCCGGCTTCTGGTTTTTATGGTTGGGAGTAGCTGCTCTGCTGGTAGCCCTGGGAGCCAGTCTTAATATACTGCTCAGTCTGGAGAGTCAGTTGCTGGTATTTGCCCTGTTAAGTGCTTTATTAATCATTTTTACCCGTCCCCTGGTAGTGAAATTGTTTAAAACGGAAGATATCCCTACCACGGCTGAAGCGCTCATAGGCCAGCATGGAGTGAGTCTCAGTGAGATCAAACCCATGCAGTACGGTCAGGTAAAACTAAACGGAGAAATATGGACAGCTGCATCTGAAGATGATATTGCCGAAGGAACCCGGGTTCAAGTTACAGGGATAGAAGGGGTTAAGCTGCTGGTCAAAATCCCTGAATAAACTAAAATATTTGCTGATATGAAAGGAGAGATTCTGGTGCAATACTTTGTTAATTTTATGATTGTACTGTTTGTAATATTTATCGGCCTGATGGCCATTAAAATTATAAAACAGTCTACGGTCGGTATTATCGAACGTCTGGGGCGATATCATAGAACCGCTGCCCGAGGCATCAACGTCATAGTTCCTTTTATCGATCGCTTTCGGGCCATAGTAGACTTACGGGAACAGGTTATGGATTTTCCTCCTCAGCCGGTTATAACCAAAGATAATGTAACCATGATGATCGACACCGTTATTTACTACCAGGTGACCGACGCCTTCAAGTATATATATGAAATCGCTACTCCTATCCCAGCCATTGAAAACCTCACTGCCACTACCCTGAGAAACATTGTCGGGGACCTGGAACTGGATGAAACCCTAACTTCCCGGGATGTGGTCAATACCAAGCTGCGTGCTATTTTAGATGAAGCCACTGATAAATGGGGGATAAAAGTCAACCGGGTAGAATTAAAAAATATTCTGCCCCCGATGGATATTCAGAATGCCATGGAAAAACAGATGCGGGCCGAGAGGGAAAAGCGCGAAGCCATCCTTCGAGCAGAGGGACAAAAAACAGCCGCTATATTGGATGCTGAAGGCCGAAAACAATCAGCGATTCTGACTGCTGAGGCGGTAAGAGAAGCCGCCATCAGAGAGGCCGAAGGAGCCCGGCAGGCTCAAATACTCAGGGCTCAGGGTGAAGCTGAAGCGATTCTCATGGTACAGCAAGCATTTGCAAATAGTCTGGTTATGATAAGAGAAGCCGGGGCAGATGACAAGGTACTGGCTTTGAAATCGTTGGAGGCACTCAAGGCGATCGGAGACGGGCAGTCTACCAAACTAATAATACCTGGGGACCTGACCGGCCTCAGCAGTGTTTTTGCCGCACTCAAAGAAGTGGTGGTAGATGATCGGAACAAAAAGCTGCCCCAGGCCGAATAAGCCCCTCTGGGATTAAGCAGTATTTTCTGTGATCTGGGACGATATGAAATCCTCTAAGCATAAAAGGCCGGTATAAAAGCAATACCGGCCTTTTAACTATTAATACTTTTGGATTTTGTTCAAGCCCCTACACCCTTCTTAATTGCTTACTGCCGGCTCTTTATCTTTAAACTAATCATAATGTTTTAATATATGTGCAACCTGGCTTTAGCCATAATACTCCTAAAAAAGCTTGTTCTGTAAAAGAGGAACCACTGCTTACCCTTGCTGGCCCATAATATTACCTGGTGTTTGTCTAGGTCTGCTGAAATATCCCTTTAACCCATCTGCCTTCCAATTTTAGGCCATTAGGATAGGTCATTTTACCATAACCATGTATCAAGCCCTCTTTAAATTGCCCGGTATACCTGCTGCGATCAGCAAAGACCATGGTTCCCTGCCCATCTGCCCAGTTATTCTTAAATTCTCCGGTGTAAACATCCCCATTGGCAGTTTTCAGCTGCCCTCGTCCTTCGATAATGCCCTTCTTAACTTCACCCTGATAAATGATGCCAATATCATCAGGCCAGATTATTTTGCCGCTGCCGGTAACTTCATCATTGCTAAAAGTTCCTAAATAAGCCCGCTTATCAGCGAACAAGATGTAACCCTGTCCCTCCATCTTGCCTTCCACAAAATCACCTTTATACTGCCGGCCATCAGCATACACTTTAATTCCCTCACCATGTGGTAAACAGCCCTTCATTTCTCCCGTATAGGCGGTACCATCAGGCCATTGTATGCTGCCCTTATCCCAGGAAGCTATGTTGATACCATCCAGGAAATCCCCGCTGTATTTTATCCCTTCCCGGGAGGTAAAAGAACCCCTCCCGTTAGCGGAACCGTCTTTGAACTGCCCGGTATAATAACCCAATAACTGCCCGTCCAGGTAGATTTCAGTAGATTCCCGGGCTGAAGTAATCGTTACCGTCTGGGTCTGGGCAGACCATTCTACCGTAGCTCCCAGGGCTTCACTGACAAAACGCAGTGGAACCAGGGTGCGCCCCCTGACGATCACTGCCGGAATATCCAGCTTAATGGGGGCATTGTTTACATAAGCCTCCTGCTTCCCTATAGTGAGGCTGACTACCCGTTTAACCGATTCCTTTTCAGCCACTACCGTCCTGCTCACTTCATCCCAATATACCTGAGCCCCCAGGGCTTCAAATATAGTCCGCAAAGGCACCAGGGTGCGCCCATAGGCAATAAAAGGCGGCACATCGAAGCTCAGCACCTCCCCGTCCAAAATAACGGCCGGGGAGGCGGCCTGGGCCACCGGCACAAAAAACAGCAGTTGGGCCAGCAAAAGCAATAAAATCACCCCATTGCGCAAAATAAAAACCTCCTTAAGAAGGATCAGCATATCCCAGGAATATAGCTGGTCCTATCCACACCCGGGCTCAGATAATATTTCTTGCTATCTTTTTTATCCAGCCACGGGAGCCAATCCTGGGTCATAATGGCTCTGCTGATAATACCGCAGCAGATAATAATTCAGCCTGGGCGTGCTGAACTAGACTATAACATAAAAAAAAATAGGGGGCGAGTACCAAGCTCGCCCCTTTACTAAAATATTCATTTAGCCCTGGAAAACCCCGTTGATCCACTGCCCTTCCTGTAAGTTGCCGTCTGGATAGGTCATTTTACCAGTCCCATCAGGCTTGCCTTTGGCAAACTGCCCGTTGTATTCGCGGCCATCGGCAAAGAGCAGGGTTCCCTGTCCATGGGCCAGGTTGTTCTTGAATTGACCAGTATACAAGTCCCCATTGGTCGTCTCCAGTACTCCTTGCCCCTCCATCAGGCCGTCTTTTACTTGCCCTTCATAATGAATGCCCACGCTTTTGGGCCAGATCAGCTTGCCAATTCCGGTGGCTTGATTAGCGCTGAATGATCCAGCATAAATGTGGCCATCGGCAAATAGCAGTGAACCCTGACCCTCCATCATACCGGCCGAGAATTCACCAACGTATCTTTTATAGCGCGCTCCCTCCGGCCAGTCGATCTGCCCCTGGCCCTGTGCTTTCATGGCCTTTAAGGCACCGGAATAGGTCTTTCCATCCGGCCATTGGATAGTTCCTGAAGTCCAATCCGCAATATTATTGCCATTGAACTGCCCGCTGAATTTTATGCCGGCGGCGCTAGTAAGTTCTCCCTGCCCCTTCATATTACTTTTTTGCATAGCTCCAGTGTAAACTGTGCCATCCGGCCACTGTACGGTTCCCGAAGTCCAATCCACGATGTTTATACCATTGCTGAATTTACCGATATATTTTATACCCTGTAAATCAGTGAAAATCCCCTGCCCACTGGCTACCCCATCCTTCATCGGTCCGGAATAATGGCCGATCACTTTGCCATCCTGGGTAACCTCAAAAGACTCCAGGGCTGAAGTGATGGTGATGGTCTGGGTAACACCGTTCCAGTCTACCTTGGCTCCCAGGGCTTCACTCACAAAGCGCAAGGGCACCATGGTGCGGCTTTTAATAATCTTGGCGGGTACATCCAGTTGTACCAGATTATTATTAACATAGGCATACTTATTGCCGATAGTCAGGCTTATCGCGGTATTAGCCGACTCTTTCCGGGCCATTACCGTCTGGGTAGGGGCATCCCAGTATATCTGGGTTCCCAGGGCTTCAAAAATAGTCCGCAAAGGCACCAGGGTACGGCCATTTTCGATAGTGGGAGGCACATCAAAGCTCAGGGTGTGCCCGTCCAAAATCACCGCCGGTGCTGCACTGGCAGTGGGAACAAAAACCAGCAGCATGGTCAGCAACATAAAAATAGCAATAAACTTTCTTGACATAATAAACCCTCCAAATCCAATTATACTCTTATTATATATTTTATGCTAAGAAGATAAAAGCCCCAGCTGCATAAGCGAGTCAGGGCTAAATATATGAAATAAAATAGAGAGATAGATGAGAGAAGTAAGCGAATCAGATCCCCTGAAAAGATAACCTGGATTATCTCCCCGAGATTACTCTCTCTTACTCCGATCTAGTATTTTTACCGACCCCAACCCCACAGGTTGAGACTTGCAAAGATGTCAGCGTCGATCCCGTCGTTGTCATCATAATCGAAGCAGTCATTATCATTATACTCGACCAGGTTGTTACCGTTGAAACTCTTGTTAAAATCTACGTCAACACTGTTATCAGTGTAATTGAAATCAGCTTTGCGGGAAGAGTTTCCAACATTGTTCAGATCAACCTTAAGCTCATTGAAGGAATTCCAGTTCGTATTGATGGTGCTGGTAGCAGTAAATTCATTGCCTACGTTATTATAGGTTACATTTCCTACGTTACAATAAGTTTGGTTAAAGCTGAAAGCATTTCCACTGTAGGAAGTCAAGACGCACAGGTCCAGGCAAATATCATCAACAGCGACAATAATGTTGCTGTCAGAACCCTGCAGAATAATCCCACTATTGTTGGCATTGTTCAGGGTGGTGGCTACATCAACCTTGGTGTAGTCGATACCGATGAGGCAGATGTCTTTGTCAATATTTGTGGAGTTGTTACTGTTGTCAACCCTGTTGTCAACCCTGTTGCCATCCTGGCTCCAGCTGTTGTCAGTGTTGTAGCTCTTATCGATGCCGCTACTGGGGCTCCCCTGACTATAACCAGCAAATGCACAAGTACTCATGGCAAATACCATTACCAGTGCGCAACATAAAATCATCATTGTTTTTTTCG
>CAZHHJ010000042.1:0-15981 GCA_964531295.1 uncultured Syntrophomonas sp. | reverse complement strand
AAAGCGCTTAAGCCTGATTGTGGAATCAGAAAGTCTGTTTAATGACGGACTGGCTATAGTATTGTTCACCCTGCTGGTGAATGTGGTCGCCGGCCAGGAATTTTCCATATTAGCTGGAATCCAGTCTTTCTTAATAGTAGTTATAGGCGGCGTTTTGGTAGGTGGTGGGATAGGTTGGGTGGCCTCCCGGCTGACCAGGGAATTCAATGATCACTTGTTTGAGATCATGCTGACTACCATAGTTGCCTTCGGATCATACCTGAGCGCAGAAACAATTCATGTGTCAGGGGTTATTGCAGTAGTTGCTGCTGGACTGGTAATGGGCAGCTATGGCATGAGAACCGGCATGTCACCTTCTACTCGCCTGGCGGTCAATTCCTTCTGGGAGTACCTGGCTTTTGCCGTAAATTCCGTTGTGTTTTTACTGGTTGGTTTTGAAGTGGCCCTGGTTGACCTTACTATTCGGGCCAGCGATATTGCCTGGGCTATCCTGGCAGTTTTGGCCGGGAGAGCGGCAGCTGTTTATCTTCTGTCCCCGTTGATAAATAGACTCAAGGGAGATATTCCTTTTAAGTGGCAGCATGTGCTGTTCTGGGGGGGGTTGCGGGGTGCTATTCCCATGGCTCTGGTACTGGGATTGGGCTTTACTTTTCCCTATCGTTCCGAACTGTTGTTCATTACCTTTGGGGTGGTATTATTCTCCCTGCTGGTACAGGGCCTGAGCATCAAACCCTTGATCAGGAGCCTGGGTCTGGCTAACCAAGGCAGCCTGCTGTCTGAATATGGACGCCTAGCTAGCCAGGTACTGGCCGGGGAAGCAGCCATCCAGGAACTGCAGCGTCTAAAAAAGAACAAAGCCATATCCTCTACCAGCTATAATGTTATACACCAGGAATATATTGAACGCTTAAAGGGAATCGAAGAATTGCTGGAAGATATGAACCAAAGTGAAATTTTCTTAAGTATGACCCTGGAGAACAAAGCCCGTATGCAGGCTTTGCAAACCGAGAAAAGCGCTCTGCAGGAAGCCATGCGCCGGGGGATGATCGATGACAAAGACCTACAAGTGCTATCTGCTAGGATTGATGCTGAACTGGATCACCTGCGACAGAAAACCCGGGATGAATAGCTATTCCCAGACCAATCAAATTGGAGGCTGAGTTTCAGAATCTGAACTTTTAGAGTTTTCATTAAATATTTCACCATCATGATAATTCTCGCTATATTCATAATTATAGCCATAATCATGACCGTAATTATAACTATTATTGTTATTCCGATATTTTTCATGAATAATTGCAGCAGTTATCTCATGACCAAAATATCCACCCAGTATTATTGCCATCAAGTAGGTTATCGATTTCACCAGCTCCAATGCTTGAGCTTGAGTTAATGCCCGGTAACAGGCGTAGAAAAACCCCAGCGTGAAGAATATGGCCAACAAATCTTTGAAACTAAAGGTATCTGGGCTAATATAGAAGCCTGAATCAATTTGGGGTCTTTTAATGTATTTCTTATCGAATGCCATCTTATCACTCCCGTCCTCAATATATCATGCTGATCTTTTCGAACCTGCCATTTTATGCCATTTAGTGTATTTATATACCTGTGCTGCCGGAAAGGTTACTCAAACCAGCGATTAATTTCTATAAGATTCCGATCTTTCCCGGGCATCTATTTTGGCATCAATATCAGCAGGGGTTATGTTAGAAGCATAAGAGTTTCTTGCAGGCCTGTCGGTCCGGAACCTTTCAGGTTTAAGTACCGCGGAAATGCCGAGAGGTTCTTTTTTCTTGCTTAAAATGCTAATCATAGGAGATTTGGTAAGACGGCTTTCGGGTTTGAACCGTTCCTGGTAGTTCGAATAATAATTATTTTAACCATAATCAAGAAGATGCTTAAACGAGCTGGCAATATCTGATATTATGATTACAAGCCGGTCGGCTGGAGCATATTAAATACAGTCAGGCCACTTAAACTCCAAGGGCGTATAATAAGCTATTACCCTGAATTTGGAAGGATGGAATTAGTGGAATTTTGGATGAGTATAATAAAAATATCAGGAGCCTTTCTCCTGATTCTATTTAACGGAGTCTTTGTGGCAGCAGAATTTGCCTTTGTAAAAGTTCGCCCTACCCGCATATCCCAGTTGATAGCGGAAGGAAACAAAAAAGCCCTGGCGGTGAGGGAATGTATAGAAAATATAGATGCCTATCTCTCTGTCAGTCAATTAGGTATAACCTTGGCCAGCCTTGGCTTAGGATGGCTGGGCGAGCCGGCCGTAGCCGACCTGCTCCGACCTTTGTTTTTTAGCTGGGGCCTGACATCCGCTACTCTGGTAAACTCGATTTCATTTGTAATCGCCTTCAGCTTTATTACCTTTTTGCATGTGGTCTTCGGTGAACAGGCACCCAAAACCTTTTCTATCCAGAGGGCAGAGTCCATGTCTCTTAGTTTGGCACCAGTCATGCGGGTTTTTTATCGGATATTCTATCCGCTAGTAACCCTCCTAAATAATTCTGCCAACCGGGTAGTCACCTGGATGGGTTTTCAGCCCAACACCGAAGGAGCTCTAACCCATACCGAGGAAGAAATAAGCATGATTATTACTGACAGCTACAATGACGGCCAGATTAGACAGATGGAAAGGGACCTGCTGCAGAATGTTTTCCGCTTCGAAAGACTGGTCGCTTACGACATTATGGTACCCCGCCCGGAAGTAGTATACCTGGATACCACCATCAGTGTTCATGACAACATCGCACGTGCCCGGGAAGCAGGCCACACTCGTTTTCCCCTGTGTGAAGGCAACCCGGACCGGATAATAGGAGTAGTAAATATTAAAGACCTGATCTATATGGATACAGAAAAGGTATCTAACATCGTTGACATTAAACGTGAAGCTCTTTTTATACCGGAAAGCATGACTTTGGATCGTATGCTGGCCGAGTTCCAGCGCCATCATCAACATTTGGCCCTGGTTATAGACGAATATGGAGATATCGCTGGCATAGTAACCCTGGAAAACGTACTGGAAGAACTGGTAGGGGAAATACAAGATGAATTCGATGACGAAGACCCGGATTTGGAGCTGGAAGTAGATGGCTCCCTGCTGGTAAGCGGTCGGATGATCATAGATGATGTAGCGGAAAAGCTGGGTTTGAATGTATCCGACCATGAAGAATACAACACCATCGCTGGTTTGGTTTTAGAGAAAATCGGTAAAAAACCCCGCGTAGGCGATATTGTATATGTAGGCAACAGCAAGTTAGAGGTAGTAAAGATGAAAGGTATGCGAATTGATCGCATTCGGGTTCACCCATCTGATGAACATAAAGAGGATTTAAGCTAGAAACCTGTCTGACTCATCGACGGGATTTTAGTTCGGCAAATATTTCACCCAATTCTACTCCCTGTTCCACCAATAGTACCAGGAGATGATAAAGTAAATCCGAAGTCTCATATATCACTTCCGATTTTTCACGATTCTTGGCAGCTATTATAACCTCAGCATTCTCCTCGCCGACTTTTTTGAGAATCTTGTCCAGTCCCTTATTAAACAGATAGGTGGTATAAGATCCCTCTGGCATCTTAACCTGGCGATCCTTGATAATTTCATACAGCTCATATAATATAGCCGGGCTAGATTGGGCAGATTCATAAATCCGCTTAAGGTCAAAAACCTGCTCCTCCACTTCCTGTCCATCAATATTTATAAAGAAACAGGAGTAATGTCCAGTATGACATGCCACCCCGCTTTGTTCTGCTTTTATTAAAAGCGTATCTTCATCACAATCATAGAGTATCTCCTGGACCAGCTGTACGTGGCCGGAGCTTTCCCCTTTCATCCACAGTTCCTGACGACTGCGGGAATAAAACCAGGTTTTGCCTGTTGCGATGGTTTTAACCAGGGCTTCTTTATTCATGTAAGCCAGCATAAGAACTTGACCGCTTACGCAGTCCTGTATAATAGCTGGAACCAGCCCTCCCTGTTTTTCAAAAGCAATTTTATCTATCATAATCTGACTGGAACTCCTTTTTCTTTTAAATATTTTTTAGCTTCAGCTATAGTATATTCACGGTAATGAAAAATAGATGCACACAAAACCGCATCTGCTCGACCATACTCTATCCCTTCATAGAGATGCTCTAAATTACCTGCCCCACCTGAAGCTATAACCGGTATGCCCACTGCATCACTGATGGCATGAGTCAATTTCAAGTCATAGCCATCTTTCGTGCCATCCTTATCCATACTGGTAAG
Source organism: uncultured Syntrophomonas sp. (assembly GCA_964531295.1). Classification (GTDB taxonomy): domain Bacteria; phylum Bacillota; class Syntrophomonadia; order Syntrophomonadales; family Syntrophomonadaceae; genus JAAYJK01. Next base: position 11,717 of record CAZHHJ010000042.1, on the reverse strand, counting down.
CAGGATTTCACCCGCACCTAACTTTTCAGCCTTTTGTGCCCAGTCCACCGCATCCAGCCCAGTCGGGACTCTTCCTCCATTTATATATACTTCCCAGCTGCTATCATCCTTCATGCGGGCATCGATGGCTACCACTATACACTGACTACCAAATTTCTGAGCCCCTTCTCCGATCAGGGCAGGATTTCTTATCGCTGCTGAGTTAATCGATACCTTATCCGCCCCGGCGGCCAGTATCTTGCGTATATCATCCAGCTTAGCAATTCCACCACCCACTGCAAAAGGAATAAATACCTGCCGGGCAGTCTCTCTCACTACCTCGATCATAGTTTTTCTGCCTTCGTGGGATGCACTGATATCAAGAAAAACCAGTTCATCGGCACCTTCTTTATCATAAAAAGCTGCCAGTTCCACCGGGTCACCTGCATCCTGAAGATCTACGAAATTAATTCCTTTTACCACTCTGCCCTCATGAACATCCAGACAGGGAATAATCCTCTTGGCCAGCATTTGCTTTCCTCCTCCCGGATCTTGCTTCTATCTTTCTTCTGCCGCTTGTAATGCTGCGGGGAGATTTATTTTACCATCATATAATGCTTTACCTATAATTGCTCCCACCACACCGCAGGATTCGATGGACTTAAGCTCTTTAATGTTTTGCGGGCTGGATACCCCTCCCGAGGCGATAATTTTAAGGCCGGTTCCCTCAGCCATCTGCCGGGTCGATTCTATGTTAGGTCCGCTCAAAAGTCCGTCTCTGCTTATGTCAGTGAAAACACAGGTGCTAACCCCTATGTTCTTCATACTATCCCCGAATTCCAGAGCACTCAAGGCAGAAGTTTCTACCCAGCCTTCTACTGCTACCATACCCTCCCGGGCATCTATTCCCAGTACTATTTGCTCTGCGCCAAAATGGTCTAGCAGTTTTTTTACAAAATCCGGGCTTTTAACTGCCCTGGTGCCCACAATAGCCCGAGCGGCACCCAGATTCAATACCCTCTGCACATCAGCCACACTGCGTAGTCCCCCCCCTACCTGGAAAGGAATATTGATGCTGGCCGCTATTGCTTCGATGGCGGTTGCATTTTGGGGACTACCGGTGAATGCTCCATCCAAATCCACAACATGCAGGTAGGCAGCTCCCTGCTTTTCAAAGGAGGCTGCCACCTGGCCCGGGGTATTGGAATACACTGTTTTGGCATCGGCCCGACCCTGTACCAGTCTAACACACTGGCCATCCTTAAGGTCAATAGCAGGATAAATTACCATTTATAACACCTCTTTTTATTCTTTACCCCGCGGGGCTCCGTGTTCAAGCAGAGTGCAGCGGGTAAGGCGATTCAAAGGCGGCATTGTATACCTTTATACAACATAAACCCTGTAACGCCTCCAGCGATGGATTTCTCCTGCATAGAGACCGGCCGCCAACGGGTTTGAATACAGAGCCTCCCTACCCAGAATACTTTATCCAGGAGTCATTAAAAAGCTGTGCCCCCGCGAGGCTCTGTGTTCAAGCAGAGTGCAGCGGGTAAGGCGATTCAAAGGCGGCACTGTATAGCTTTATACAACATAAACCCTGTAACGCCTCCAGCGATGGATTTCCACTGCATAGAGACCGGCCGCCAACGGGTTTGAACATAGAGCCTCCCACCCGGAATACTTTATCCACTAGTAATTAAGAAGCTGTGCCCCCGCGAGGCTCTGTGTTCAAGCAGAGTGCAGCGGGAGTCATTAAATGCCGACGAAGTTCTGCAGCACCTGCAAGCCTACTCCGCCAGACTTCTCCGGGTGAAACTGGGTAGCAAATATATTCTTATGCTCCACCGCACATACGAAATCCATGCCGTAATCACTGTGGGCAGCAATAACCGCCCCATCATCAGGAACTACATAATAAGAATGCACGAAGTAGAAGTGACTGCCCGCTGCCAGGCCTTTTAAGAGCCGGCTGTTTTCCCGGGGATAGACCTGATTCCAACCCATGTGCGGCACTTTATATTCCCTGGGCAGTTGAAATTTCACCACCCGGCCTTTGATAATATCCAGACCCTGGTGTAAACCGTATTCTTCCCCTTGAGTAAAAAGCAGTTGCAGGCCCAGGCATATACCCAGAAATGGTGTGCCCTGCTGTACAACTTCCTTTACCATGCCATCCAGACCATGATTACGAAGGTTATCCATAGCATCAGCAAAAGCTCCTACCCCTGGCAGTACTACCCGCTCCGCCTGCATTATCTCCTCCCGGCTGCTGCTAATAACTGCTTCATAACCAAGTCGGACAAAGGCATTCCTGACGCTGGCCAGGTTGCCGACACCATAGTCTATTATTGCTATCAAATTCACTCCCCCCGGGCTTTGAACATCATTGCCGTTACGGGCCTTCTTGTTAAAGCTTCCCCTTGGAAGACCATATTCCTTCCATACGTGGTTCTATTTCTATGGCTGCTTTTAAAGCACGAGCAAAGGCCTTAAAAATTGATTCCAGTATATGGTGAGAGTTTTCACCCCTTAAAACATCGATATGTATCCCTATCCGAGCGCTGTTGGCTACTGCCCTAAAGAACTCCTGAACATTTTCCGTGGCAAAATTGCCTATAGTGCTTCGCTCTAATTCGGCATTGAAAATAAGCAGTGGGCGTCCAGATAGATCCAGCACCACCCTGCTCAGGGCTTCATCCATAGGAATAGTGGCTTCCCCATACCTGCGAATACCTCTTTTTTCCCCCAAAGCCTGGTCCAGGGCCTGACCCAAACATATCCCAATATCCTCCACGCTGTGGTGGTCATCAACTTCAATATCTCCCCGGGCCGTAACCTTTAAATCACACAGGCTATGCAGTGAAAGCAGGGTCAGCATATGGCTCAAAAAGGGAATTTCGGTATCAATCTGATACTTACCAGTCCCATCCAGGTCCAATTGGACTAAAACTTCAGTTTCATTGGTTTTTCTCTGTACTTCCGCAGTTCTTAATCTTTCCATCACTTATCACTATCCTTTCTAACTCTAACCGAATTGGCATGTGCACTGAGCCCTTCTACCTGGGCCAGCTTTATAATTTGATCCGCATCCTCTTTTATCCCTTCTTCCGAGTAGTAAATCAAGCTGGAAGCCTTGGTAAAAGTATCAACGCTGACTGGCGAGTAAAACCTGGCAGTTCCTCCGGTGGGCAGAATATGATTGGGCCCCGCAAAGTAGTCTCCGACTGCTTCAGGTGTATAGCGTCCCATAAATATTGCTCCGGCATTTTTTATTTTGCTGAGCAGGTCAAAAGGGTGTTCTACCATTAATTCCAGATGTTCCGGAGCGATCAGATTGGCGACCTCACAGGCCTCATGCATATGTTCTGCCAGTATTAGAGCCCCGTAGTTGCTCAGAGCTTGCTCTATAATAGCCCGGCGGGGAAGATTCTGGATCTGCCGGTTAAGTTCCTCTTCCACCCGGTCCAAAATTTCCGCCTCAGTACTGACTAGCATACTGCGAGCCAGAACATCGTGTTCAGCTTGAGACATCATATCCGCTGCTGCATATACTGGATCGGCCTGCTTGTCCGCCAGAATTAATATCTCACTGGGGCCTGCCAACATATCTATATTTACATCCCCATAGACCATTTTCTTGGCCAGGGTGACATATACATTGCCCGGCCCACTTATCAAATCCACTTTTTCTATACTCTGGGTACCCCAGGCCAAGGCGAAAATTGCATGAGCACCGCCCATCTTATATACTTCCTGCAGACCCAGTTCATTGGCGGCCACCAGAGTATAAGGATTCATTTTGCCGTCCTGGTCGGGGGGGCTTACCATCACTATCTCTTCTACCCCTACTACCTGTGCCGGTATGGCATTCATCAATACTGAAGAGGGATAAGCGGCCGTACCTCCCGGCACATATATCCCCACTCTTTTCAGAGGGCGATAGATCTGTCCCAGGATACATCCTCTCTCATCCGGCTCCATCCAAGAATTTTTCAGCTGGCGGGAATGAAACAAGGCTATGTTATCAATGGCTGCCCGCAGGGCAAATATATAATCATCATCCACGGCATCGTAGGCTTCTTCAAATTCTGTCTCGCTGACCATAAAACTAGCTTCATTTATTACTGCACCGTCAAACTTCAAGTTAAAGTCAAAGATGGCCTTATTGCCCCGTTGTTTTACTTCCCGGCCAATCCCTTTTACAATCTCTTCATATTTCTTCATATCATCAAAGTTGGACTGAAGAAAAGTGTTTAATTCCGAACTTGAGGCTTTGATTCTGCGCAATTTCATGTGCTGTCCCCGCCTTTCACTATTTCCTGCATATTTTCTATCAGAGGCTGAATACTTTCGTGTTTAGTTCGATAACTAACCCGGTTACAAATAAGTCTGGTAGTAGAGTCCATTATTTTCACCAGCTCTACCAGGTTGTTCTCTTTAAGCGTCCGCCCGCTGGAAACCAAATCCACGATCATATCTGCCAGACCCATTAAGGGTGCCAGTTCCACGTTACCATGTAGCTTGATAACATCTACCTGCAAACCCTGTTCACGGAAGAACTTCTCCGCTATCAGGGGGAATTTGCTAGCCACTCTGCGGTAATTTAACTCCCGGATATGCTTGTCTTGCATACTGGCCGGCACTGCCACCACAAAGCGGCAGTAACCGTACTTCAAATCCACCATTTCAAAAACATCTTTAGCCTGTTCTACGATTACATCTTTGCCTACTATTCCCAGATCTGCCGCACCCTGTTCTACATAGGTAGGCACATCGGTGGGCCGGCACATCAAGTATTTTATACCCTCATCCTCATAAGTAAAGACCATATTACGGCTATCATCATTTAAACCGCTGACCGGCAGACCAGAATTTTGGAGCAGTTCCACCGTAGGTTTTAGAAGGGTCCCTTTGGATAAGGCAATGGTTAAATATTCCTGCTGCATTTCCTTCCTCCTCATAATGGGGACATTCCTATGTGGCAAAGGTAGGTCCCCTGACCTTAGTCTAAATATAACCAGGTCCAATTATCTTTTCCCTGAATTCTCTTTTCCAGCTCGGCTCGGCTATATTTTACCAAATCCATTTCCACAATATATCCCTGTTCTCGCAGTTGTTCTGATTTCGCTATCATGGCCTGGTAATTGCTTCCTCCCACTAAATAATGGTCTGGTTCTTCCTCCCGGCATTTTAATACCAGGGCCAGCCTGTCCATGTGCAAGGCAAACCCGGTAGCAGGGCAGGTGAATCCGAATTGTCCGAGCAGATTATCGTATCGTCCTCCGCCCAGAAGACCATAACCCAGATCGGGAGAATAGCCCTCGAACACCAATCCGGTATAGTAATCCAGGTTTCTTAATACGCCCATATCCACAACGATATTGGCGGTAACTCCATATACTTTTAAGGCATCATAGAGTTTGATAAGCTCTTCCACAGCTGCTGATGCATTGCGATTCTTTTCCACATAGGGTATGCGATGAATTACATCCAGGCCACCGTGCAAAACTGGCAGGGCGGCAATAGTTTCTTTTAAGTCATCTTCTATATTAAGCCCTTCCAGGAGCCGGGAGAGTTCAACCAGATCTTTATTCTCCACCAATTTGCGTACCAATGATCGTTCCTCCAGATTCAGGCCACTGTCGTCCAAAATACTGTTAAAAATAGGCAGCTGATTGATACTGATCTTAAATCTTTCTAAACCCATACGGGCCAGCAGTTTAACCGCTATATTAACAACTTCGGCATCTGCCCATACCCCTGCTGCCCCCAGCAATTCTACCCCAGTCTGCCTGAATTCCCGATACCGAGCCAGCTGGGGCTGCACATGGCGAAATACATTGGCGGTATAAAAGAGCCGCCGGGGAAAATCAGCATCCTGCAGGTGGGTGGATGCCATGCGGGCAATGGACCCGGTAACTTCCGGACGCAGGGATAGGATACCCCCTTCCCGATCCATGAAAAGAAATAGGTCCTCCCGCCTGCTACCTCTTCCGGCTTCAATCACCTCCAGAAACTCGAAGGTGGGAGTCATAACTTCTTCATAAGCATAACTGGAAAAAAGCCGGGCAGCCTTTTTTTCCATACTTCTCATCACTTTTACTTCTTCCGGCAGTAAATCACGTAGCCCTCTCGGGATTTGCCTCTTTCTCATCTTCATCTGCTCCTTTATAATAAGGATATTTCTTATTATGGGGACATTCCTGCCACCAGGTCCCACGAGGGCTGGTGTGTCCCCGTTCCTTAGCCAGAACCCTTCACTTTACTTCCTAATATTAGTGCAATCTACCTGGTATGCTCCTATATCCTAGCCTGGTGTGTCCCCGTTCCTTAGTCTGAGATTTTCATGATTACATCCTTACTATCCACGAGATGTAATCAGTTGACTCTGTGATCCTAGCCTGGTGTGTGCCCGTTCCTTAGAGCAATCGGTTCTTGTTTACCAGCAGTGCAAATTCGCATCCCAGGTATTGGGCAGCACGTCTGCACATAAGCATTTTGGTTAGAAATATTTCAAAATACTCCATAACCGAGCATACTTCAGTATCTATATCTATTTCTAATGAAATCATTTTGTTTTCAGCATCAATCAATAGGTTGGTATCGGTTACCGCGTAATTCACCCGATCTCTGGGGGTAAATGCGGACATCTCGCTTTTTCTGACCCGGGAGCGGTGTACATCCGACTTATCAGCCAGTATCAGAGCAGCCCCAATGATATTAACGCTGTTGCCGCCGGCATGTTCCTCATGATTGCCTATGGCTCCCATCACGGCAGCAATTTCTACTGGGCCCATACCCATTTCCATCAGGATATCGAATGCCATCAGGGCTCCTGACATACCGTGTCCATAGCGGTTAACCAGATTGCCAATATCATGCAGGTACCCAGCAATAGCCCCCAACTCTGCCTGCCGTTCAGAATAACCGAGTTTTTCAAGTATTCCGAAACTCAGCATGGAAACATATTCCGCATGACTAATATTATGTTCAATAGCCCCCAGGGTGCCAATAAATTCATTGCCCAACCTCATGTAGGCCTGTACCATGTCATTTTCTTTAACCTGTTCCAATGTAACCATCTTATTCTCCTACTCCTGTAAAGTCTTTATCAGCCGGGCTGCCTCCTGATGAGCCCTGGTCTCTGATGAAACAGATTCCAGCAGCAACAGGGCTTTATCTTTTTCCCCGGTATTTATGAGCACCCTGGCCTGCTCTAGCAGACGGTTCGCTTTTTTTTCCTTTTCAACTAACGCCAATTTCTCGTCCATAGTCCTTTCTTCACCACACTGCTCGAGTTCACTGAACTTTTTCGCCGCATCATCATACTTACCCTCGGCTAGCAATCCAGTCCCATCCATGACAATCTGACGGGTTGCTATTCGCTGCGGCAAATCGCTCAATATGTATATATAGCCGCCGGCAGTAACAGCAAGCAATACCAGGGATATTATCCAGGGTAGAGAATACCTGCGGGTCTTTTTCATAAAAGCCAGGATGAACACAAAAGGTATTCCCAGCATAAAAGTTGTCTTTAACAATTCCCGGGTCGGCAGGTACAGCAGCATGGCTACCAGACCTATGAAGCCACCCACCCTTATAAATGGAAGCAGCTTGGGATTCATGGTTTCACTCCTATATCAGGGCCTTACTCCCGATGTCAGTTCTATAATGCATATTATCAAACTCAATCTTCCGCACTTCTTTATATACCTTATCAATAGCATCTTTGATGTTTTCTCCCCGGCTGACCACCGCCAGGACCCTGCCACCGCTGGTATAATAATGATCAGCTCTTTTTACGGTCCCGGCATGGAAAATCAGCGTATCCGGATCTATTTTATCCAGGCCTTTAATTTCTTTATCTTTTTCATAACTACCCGGATATCCGCCTGAGGCCAAAACCACACATATGCAAGTTCCAGGATCAATTTCCACCTGGTATCTTTCCAAGCGGCCCTGGGCGGCTGCTTCCAGCACGGGCAGGATATCACTTTTTATCAAGGGCATCATCGCCTGAGTTTCCGGGTCACCAAATCGGGCATTAAACTCCAGTACCTTAGGGCCGTCTTCAGTAATCATGAGGCCGGCATACAATACGCCCTGATAAAGTGCGCCTTCAGAGGCCATAGCTTCTACTACGGGAGCAATTATGGTATCCAATATCAGCTTGTTCAGCTCCGGGGTATATATGGGAGGATTGCAGTAGGCCCCCATACCACCAGTGTTAGGCCCTTCATCATTATCAAAAACCTGTTTATGATCCTGGGCTGACACCAGAGGCACGAAGCTCCTCCCGTCACTTATAGCAAAAAAGCTGACTTCCTGCCCGAAAAGACATTCTTCTATAACCACCTGATCCCCGGCAGTGCCAAAATCCTTATCTTTCATTAGGGAATCGATAGCCTGACTGGCTTCCTGATAATCAGCAGCTACAACTACCCCTTTACCTGCCGCCAGTCCGTCAGCCTTTATGACCACCAGTTTATTCTGGTCGGTATAAGTTTTGATATGCTCCCGGGCCAGTTCTATCTCACTGAAGATATCATATTTTGCAGTTGGAATACCATATTTTTTAAAGAGGTTCTTGGTAAAGACCTTGCTTCCTTCCAATTTCGCCGCAGCTGCAGTGGGTCCAAATATAGTAAGGCCTTTTTCAGCAAAGCGGTCCACAATCCCTTCCATCAATGGCGCCTCCGGCCCCACTACCGTGAGATCGATCTTTTCGGCCAGTGCAAATTGCAGCAGCTTGTCTATATCATGAGCCTCAATATCAATGCACTGGCATAGTTCTGCCATACCCGGATTTCCGGGAGCGGCATATAATTTATCCAGTTCCGGGCTTTGCGCAATCTTCCAGGCCAGGGCATGTTCCCTGCCTCCCTGCCCAATAAGCAGCACTCTCTTACCCAATTTTAAACCTCCCTGTCCTTCTCTTGAGCTTATTTTTAGTGTTTAAAATGTCGTATATCGGTAAACACCATGGCAATACCATGGCGATTACATTCATCAATACTCTCTTGATCTCGAATCGAACCGCCGGGCTGGATAATGGCCTTGATACCATAACGGGCCGCCATTTCGACCGTGTCCTTAAACGGGAAAAAGGCGTCTGAGGCCAGGACTGCTCCCTGACATTTCTCCCCACCCTGTTCCAGGGCAATCAAAGCTGAACCGACCCGGTTCATCTGTCCTGCTCCAACTCCCAGAGTCATGTGTTCTTTGGCTACTACAATGGCATTGGATTTGACATGCTTGACTACCTTCCAGGCAAAAAGCAGTTCCTGCACCTGTTCATCGGTGGGGGCAAGGTCAGTTGCCACTTTAAGATCAGCCGGGCCAATGGTATCGCCATCGGGATCCTGCAGCACAAATCCCCCTTCTATCGTTCTGAGCTGTAATCCTTCTCCGTCATTAATGGCCAGTTCCAAAACCCGCAGGTTTTTCTTGCTCTGGAATACTGACAGAGCTGCTTCATCGTAGCCAGGAGCGATGATAGCTTCCATGAAAGGCTTGGCTGCCTTTTCTGCGGTTTTCACATCTACTTTTCTGTTGAATGCAATAATACCGCCAAAGGCTGAAACCGGATCACCCGCAAAAGCCCGGTCGTAGACTTCATCCAGTTCTTTTCCCATTGCTGTTCCACAGGGGTTAGTGTGCTTAATGATAACGCAGGCCGGGTCGGAAAACTCCTTTACCAAGGCCCAGGCTGCCTGCACATCAATAATATTGTTATATGATAATTCTTTTCCATTTAACTGTCTGGCATCCGGCAAGCCGGTCCCTGGAGTCATATTCCTGTAAAAACAGGCTTTCTGATGGGGATTTTCCCCATAACGCAGTTCATACACCTTCTCTCCAGCCAGCACGAAATTATCATTAAAAACACTGCCCGTAATCCTGGAGAGGTAGGCCGTAATCATGGCATCATAGGAAGCAGTATGGCTGAAAGCCTCCAGGGCCAGCTGGAGACGCATTTCTTCCCCTATGTCCCCCTGTTCCTGCAGTGTATTTAGCAGCGATTTATAGAACTCGGGTTTAACTACCACAATTACATCCTGATAATTCTTGGCCGCCGACCTGATCATGGTTGGCCCGCCTATATCAATGTTCTCAATCGCCTCGGCCAGGGTTACATTTTCTTTACTAACCGTTTCCCGGAAGGGATATAGATTGACACAAACCATATCTATGGTGCTGATTTCATTGTCCTGCAGCTCTTGCAGGTGCTCAGGGCTACGCCGGGCTAATATACCGCCATGCACTTTGGGATGCAAAGTCTTGACCCGCCCGTCCAGTATTTCTGGAAAACCCGTGAGTTCAGATACCTTGATAACACTAACTCCTGCCTCCTGCAGAGTTTTATAGGTTCCTCCGGTGGAAATTATCTCGAAACCTAACTTTTCCAGGCCCCGGGCAAAATCCACAACTCCTTCTTTGTTAGAAACACTGATTAAGACTCTCTTCATAAGTTATATCCTCCTTATATGAAAAAACTACTAACTGCTCCGGGCCGGAATCGCTTGTATTCAGTCCCACATTTTTTGATTGGGCTGCCAATTGATCAGCCTTCTGGGCAGTTTTTAACTAATACTCTTCGGCCTTGGGTCCATATCCGCCCTTCAGCTATCAGCTGCAGAGACTGCCAGTAAATCTGGTGTTCCTCCAAGAGTATCCTGGCAGAAAGGGTGTCTTCGTCATCTGTATCATAAACCGGCACTGCCTTTTGCATTATGATAGGACCGGTATCCATTCCTTCGTCAACAATATGTACTGTACAACCGCTAATTCTGACTCCGTAGTCCAGGGCTTGTTGCTGAGCATGCAGGCCCTGAAAAGAAGGCAAGAGGGCGGGATGAATATTTAATACCCGGTTTTCAAAAGCGGCCAGGAATACTCTTCCTACCAGCCTCATATAGCCAGCCAATACCACCAGGTCTACCTTTCTGGCTTTTAATTCATCCACCAGAACTGCCTCATAGGCATCAGGCCCCGAAAATGCCCGGGGATTAATATACGAAGCCTCTATTCCTCTGGCCGCCGCCTTGGACAAAGCCGGGGCATTCAGCTTATCACTTATTAGAACCACTATTTCGGCATCAAGATCCTTTTTTTCTATGGCCTGGCATATGGCGTCAAAATTGCTTCCTCTTCCAGATGCCAGTATCGCCAGCTTGAGGTGCCTGGCGGTCATGATTTGCTTCATTTTAACACGACCCCTTTTTCCTGGGAGCTAATTCTCCCTATAATTATCGGCTTTTCCCCTTTATCGCGCAAGTGCTTTAGGGCCAGACTGACTTTATCCGGGGCTATCACCAGGACATAACCGACCCCCATATTAAAGGTGCGATACATTTCTTCTTTTGGTATCTGCCCCAGGGTTTGCAGTAGCTTGAAAATCGGAGGGATTTCTATCTGAGAAGTTTCAATTACCGCCCCTACCCCATCGGGAAGAATACGCTGTATATTTTCCGCTAATCCTCCCCCGGTTATATGAGCCATTCCATTGACTTCAACTTCCTCCAGCAGAGCCAGAACCATTTTCACATAAATGCGAGTAGGAGTCAGGAGTTCTTCCCCCAGGGTTTTCCCCAGTTCCTCCAAATAATCATCTATTTTCAGACCTGCTTTTTCAAAAAACACTTTTCGCACCAGCGAATAGCCGTTGGAATGTATTCCAGATGAGGGCAGGGCAATTATCACATCCTGGTCATTTATCCTTTTGCCGTCTATTATTT
>CAZHHJ010000041.1:0-15987 GCA_964531295.1 uncultured Syntrophomonas sp. | reverse complement strand
ATAAAACAATCACCCTTTTTAATTTGTACTAATAACTGCTTATTAATACATTTTGAAAATTCCAAACCGAATTTGGCTAGCGAATCTGCTAAGATTTTAGTTTACCTTGATATATACATAAACATGATATTATTACGGTATAATAATAGCGAGGTGATTGGAAAGCCGCCCATAAGCATCTGTTAATTCAGGTGCTTTTTTGATGAGCATTTACGAAGAGATGACAATGGAAATGCCGTTCCCGTCAAAAATATTCAAATCAAGGCGAGCTAAATTAAAAAGGAAAATCAATTGAAGGGTACTTCCTCTTCTCGAATAGGACGGACGATCATTATGGTTTTTAAACGAGATAGATCTATTTCTCTGGAATCAGCAATGGGCTTTTTGTCTTTGTCGAGGACTATTTTTAGTTTTAGCCGGGTGGGGTTATTTTTATTGGCATCTATCACTATACAAATATCGCCGGTAGTCAACTGGACAAAACTTCCTAGCGGATAAACAGCAACATTGGATTTTAGGGCTATTACACAGTCAAAATCCAGATAACTGCCGACCATACGGGTTAAGATGTTTAAAGCCTGATTTACATTGTAAGCAGGGCGGTAGGGCCGATCGGCCAGCAGGGCATCATAGACATCTGCTACGGCTACGATCCTGGCATATTGGTGAATATCCAAAGCGGACAGTCCTCGCGGGTAACCATGGCCATCCCATCTTTCATGGTGCTGGTAGGCGATGTGGGCTGAGAGTAGGGATATTTCCATATATCCTCGGAGAATATCATAACCATATTCGGTATGACGCTTGATTTCCTTGAATTCTTCCGGAGTCAAGTCACCAGGTTTGTTCAATATGTCTTTATCTATTTTGGTTTTGCCAATATCATGCAGCAGTGCTCCTACTCCCAGGTCTTTAAGCCTGGCCTCACTGTAACCCAGGGTGATTGCGGTTATGACAGAAAGAATACATACGTTGACCGAGTGAGCAAAAGTGTAGTCATCAAAACTGCGTATGTCAGTAAGGTGAATGAGGATGTTATCATTATTCAATAATTCATCCAATATGTTGTTTACCACGTTTTTCACTGCATGGACATTGAGGTTGCTGCTTTTCTCCAGATTAATGAAGCTGGATTTAATGACTTTGACTGTTTCGGTCCTGGTTCTTTCCGATACCACATCATTTACCAGCACTTCATCGTCTAGCAAACCATCTTTAACAAAGATAGATGCAATGCCTAATTCACATAGGCGTTCTATGTATTTTGGGGTCAGGTGCATACCGGTACTGAGTAATATTCGACTGTCGCTGTCGATTATTGGCCGAGCTACCACCATTTCAGGTTTCAGATTTTCAGTTCTTATTCTTCTCACAAAAATCACCTTTAAGATAATGTTGGTATATTATATCGAATAAAACAACATATTACCTTAGTTTCGGTATCCTGAAAAATACTTCCTGCAATTTAAGACAATATTTTGAATAAAAACTTCCAATAATACTAAAGTCTTCGATTTGCTTATTAATTTGATGGGAGTCTGAAGTAAGGTTGCCTGCCATGTTCACAGCAAAATGCACACTTTATTCAAGCATTAGTTGCTATATCAAAGGCAAAATGATACATTAAAATCAAATAAATGCACGATATTATCAGGGGAGAATATATATGAAACCAAAAAGCTTTCCCCGGCCAGTATTGAAAAGTTTTGTTGATGATATAAAAAAATTAGTAAGCACTAATGAAGGCCGGATGATTATATTAGAAATGATGGAAGATATTCCGTATGAACTAAGAACTGATCTTATTCAGAATCTGGGTTCCTTTTACGTCCCAGACCTGGTGGATTTTTTTTACCTCTTAAAATTAGAGTACGGCCGGGAATTCGAACTGATATGCAATCGAGTTTTGGAAAAGTATAGTATGGCTGGTATTGATACCGCTCCACCGCAAATTTTTGTGGGGACTTTCCATGGTGCCTATGCCAGTATGACCCGGCATAGTGGCCGTATTGCAGTCGATGTCGCCTGGTCTACGGGAAACAGGAAAGTACAGGCGGAATGTTTTTATTTGACTTTTAATGCTGACGGTATCCATAGTTTTTTTCTAGTGGAAGGAATGAATGAAGAGCGCTATGAGGCAGACCGTAAAGTTCTGAAAGATATGGTATCGATGAGCTTTGAAGAAGTATGTTTCTTGGTATCCAGGGCTTATGATTACAATATTCGTAACATGAGCAAGCCTGCACCGGGGCGATTTTTATATGATAAATATCTGAATCAGGCAACTAAGTTTACTAGTTCCAGGCAGAGAAGGATTATCGACAAATTATCCATAAAATTAACTCCCCGGCAGATAGTTAACAGTCTTTTTCATGCGGTTAAAAACCGGGATATTGATTATGTATACGCGCTCTTGCCAGGAGGGGGCAATACGGAAAAAGGCGGATGGGATTCGACTCTATTGCTGCAGGGGAATATGCTGGTGGAAGGTGGAGCCATTGATGCCTCGGGAAACCATGATAAGGTTAATATAAAGGCTTATTCGGTAAGCTTGGAGGAACGGCAGCTGCTTCGCCATGAGTATGAGATTAAACTGGCTCGAAACCGAGATCGTTGCTGGTATATTGACTATATGAAAAATACCAACACGGAAAAGCTAGGTCTTAATGCTACTATTAATCCTTTTGATAAAGAGATATTCTGCCGGGTATACGAAATTATTAATTTGGACCTTCTTTTTGACATCATAGATAAAGTTGATGATATAAGGGACGTAAAAGAACTTCCTTATGGTATGCACATGCGAATAACCTGCAGCGAAGAGGATTTCACCATGCCCGTTTCAATTTTAAGCGATGTTCTGGCTGATCTGGTAATCAATGGGGAAGAATTTGTGGTTATGAGCCGGGACTATGATGCCATATTGGATTTTGATCGTTTGCTTACCCGGGGGATTAACTATCCGGTAGTTAAGATGGGTGAATATGAAGTAAACGTATTAACTGCCTTCCGCTATCTGGGTGGGCAGTATCTGAGGTTTGAGGATATACTGCTGCAGGAAGAAGGGGACAGCATTTTTGAGGATGGAATGCGGTTTATCAGTGCTCGGTATCTCCTAAAAGACCGGGAAACAGTTCTCGAGCAGATAAATGTTCTGGAAAACATCGCCTATCACTTTACAGATGATTATGATGTATTCTATCAACTGGATGGAGATGACCAGGAAAGCAAGTTCCTAGCTGAGTACATGGTGGGCATGAATTGGATAACCTTATCAACCTTTGGGGATCGTGATATGAACCAGGCCAGGAAAAATTTTGAGAACAAGATGCACGAGTACCTGGAATTTGATGGACTCGAAGTTCGCAAGGAAGGTATATTTGATATCATGACTTTAGAGGTAAAAAAGGAATATCCAGATTTGGAGCAGTTCCTGAAGGACATATACTTGAATAAATGGTATAATTCCAGGTTGGCTACTCTGCATGGCATGAGTCCTTCCGAAGCCTGTCAGACTGAGGAGGGAAGCCGATTGTTATGGGCTATGTTTAAAAGAATAAAAGACAAAAATAGAATGAAATATATCTCAGGCCGTGGTGGATATATTCAGCTGAATGAATATATCAGAAAGCTGGAACAAAATAAACAGCAAAACATATGAGTTCGCTATTGACAGTAAGCTACGCTTTAAATATACTCTATAGATAACCATATAAATTAAGGGCTGTGACAGGAACTGACATATGGAATCACTTGATGACAGAGAACCGGAGGCGCTGAGATCCGGGATCAATATTTCATGTGGTGCTCATCCTCGAGTCGCTATCTGAAAAGCATTACAGCTTAGTAGGTGTTGCCGGACGAAAAAAGTTCGTTAAAAAGTAAGCATATGGTATTTATATGCATCATAAGCGGTTGTGTTTTTTAAACATAACAAGCAGGGTGGTACCGCGGGATATCCCTCTCGTCCCTGAATCGGGCGAGAGGTATTTTTATACATTTTTTTAGGAGTAAATGGATAATTTAACATAAAAGAGGCAGTTATAATGACACCGGCTCTGCATTGCGGTATGCTGAAAGAGGTTATCCGCAATGAAGTTCCATATTTTCTGGGTTGTGAAAGGGGATAAAGCCAGTGAAAAGCGATATCGCTAAAAAGGGAATGGAAAAAGCTCCGCATCGTTCATTATTAAAGGCTTTGGGTTTGACTGAGGAAGAGATATCCAGGCCATTAATTGGAGTGGTTAACTCCAAAAATGATATTGTGCCGGGACATATTAATCTGGATAAAATTGCCGAGGCGGTAAAGACCGGAATCAGTATGGCTGGAGGGACTCCTATTGAATTTCATACTATCGGGGTTTGCGACGGAATAGCTATGAATCACATCGGGATGAAATACTCCCTGGGTAGCCGCGAATTAATAGCGGATTCAGTTGAGATCATGGCCACTGCTCATGCTTTTGACGGTCTGGTCTTTATCCCCAATTGTGATAAGATTGTACCCGGTATGCTTATGGCATCCGCCCGCCTTAATCTGCCGGCTATATTTATCAGTGGCGGGCCTATGCTAGCTGGAACCCTGGACGGCCAGAAGCTCAGTTTGACTCACGTATTTGAAGGGGTCGGGGCTGCAGCTGCCGGGAATATGACCATGGAAGAGCTGGCCCGTCTGGAAGAGTGCGCCTGTCCCACCTGCGGATCATGTTCGGGTATGTTTACGGCTAATTCCATGAACTGTCTTACCGAGGCTCTGGGTATGGGGCTGCCTGGAAATGGTTCCATACCGGCAGTATATTCGGAACGAATTCGTCTGGCTAAAATGGCCGGCATGAAGATAATGGAACTGCTGGAAAAGGATATTCGTCCTCTGGATATAATGACTCCAGAAGCTTTCAATAATGCGATCCATATAGATATGGCCATCGGCTGTTCTACTAATTCTGTTTTGCATCTCCTGGCCATTGCCAGCGAATGTGGAGTAGAGGTGGATTTAAATCTGTTCAATAAAATAAGTGCGGAAACACCTAATCTGTGCCGTTTGAGTCCGGCCGGGCCCCATCACATGGAAGATCTGTACCGGGCCGGTGGAGTGCAGGCTTTGTATAATGAATTAAACCGGAAGGGTCTTATCAACCCCGACTGTATTACGGTTACTGCTAAAACTGTGGGCGAGAACATAGCCAATCAGCCGGTGCGGGATTATGAAGTAATCAGACCGGCAGATAATCCTTATAGTACTACAGGTGGACTGGCTATGCTGTTCGGTAATATAGCCAGTGAAGGTGCAGTGGTGAAGAGGAGTGCAGTAGCGGATGAAATGATGCAGCACCAGGGCCCGGCCAGGGTTTTCGATTGCGAAGAAGATGCCGTCGAAGCTATCTTGGCCAGGCAGATTAATTCAGGTGATGTTATAGTGATACGCTATGAAGGACCTCGGGGGGGGCCAGGGATGAGGGAAATGCTTACCCCTACTTCTGCAGTAGCTGGTATGGGAATGGACAAAGAAGTCGCTCTGATTACCGATGGACGTTTTTCTGGTGCTACCAGGGGAGCTTCCATTGGCCATGTTTCTCCTGAGGCGGCTGCCGGTGGTGTCATAGCCCTGGTGGAAGAAGGGGATATAATACGGATAGACATACCGGACCTTCGACTAGAACTGCTAGTCGAAGATAAGATACTAGAAGAAAGAAGAGCCAGATGGCAGGAGCCCGACGCCAAAATAAAGACCGGTTATATGAAACGTTATGCTCAACTGGTACAATCAGCAAGTACCGGAGCAATCTTTAAGAACTAAGCTTAAACAGCTAACCGGTTTAACATAGCGGGCCATGCTAGGCCCGCTATTATGCTTTAAGTGTATTATGCCGTTACTTACCGGAGCAACTCAGGATAAATATCATTTATCCGAGATAATATAAATTACTTTGGATATCATTTTTAGTCTATTAATATTTTTAGCCTGAATAAAAATGGAGGTGAATCTTGTGAAGTTAAAGGGAGCCGAAATTTTACTGCAATGCTTGAAGCAGGAAGGCGTGGATACCGTTTTTGGGTATCCGGGAGGAGCAGTTTTACCGATTTATGATGCTTTATATCATTCTGATATCCGGCACATTTTGGTTCGACATGAACAGGGAGCGGCTCATGCTGCTGATGCTTACGCGAGAGTAAGCGGAAAGACCGGGGTGTGTATTGCCACCTCAGGTCCAGGTGCTACCAACCTGGTTACCGGGATAGCCAACGCTAATTTGGACTCTATTCCTATGGTTTGTTTTACCGGTCAGGTAATGAGCTCGTTAATTGGCCGGGATGCCTTTCAGGAAGCTGATATAACCGGCATTACCATGCCTATTACTAAACACAATTATGTTTTAGAGAGAACCGAAGATGTAGCCAGGGTGGTTAAGGAAGCCTTTTATATTGCTTCCACTAATCGTCCCGGCCCGGTAGTGGTAGATCTTCCCAAGGATCTTATGGAGAAGGAAATAGAATATGAACCTTATACTTCTGAAATAAATCTTCGCGGTTATCGGGTTATGAAAGGATGCAATTATGGCCAGGTAGTTTCCGCGGCAGAACTCATCAATAAATCAGAACGGCCGGTTATTTATGCCGGCGGCGGAGTTATATCATCAGACGGGGCGGAAGAATTAAAAGAATTGGCGGAGAAGCGGAAGATACCGGTTGCTACTACGCTCATGGGCATGAGTGCTTTCCCGGGCAACAATTATTTATCCCTGGGCATGCTGGGAATGCACGGTACTCGTTATGCCAACTATGCTATTGGTGAATGTGATCTCCTGATTGCCATCGGGGTGCGCTTTGATGATCGGGTAACCGGTAAAATTGCGGAATTTGCACCCCATGCCAGGATCATACATATTGATATTGATGCAGCTGAAATCGGCAAGAACGTTGCTGTAGATATACCCATAGTAGGTCAGGTAAAAGAAGTATTAGAGGCTATCAATAAGCGTGTGGAAAGCTTGGAAGAATACAATGAATGGCATCAGATGATTGACCGTTGGAAAGTGGAATATCCCTTGAGGTATGGTGCATCCCGTGAGGGACGCATTATGCCCCAGCACGTTATAGAAAAAATATCTGACTTGACCGAGGGCGAAGCAATCATAACTACTGAAGTTGGGCAAAATCAGATGTGGGCTGCTCATTATTACAGATACAAAAACCCCCGTTCCTTTGTGACTTCCGGGGGGCTGGGCACTATGGGTTTTGGCCTTCCGGCCGCCATCGGAGCCAAAATTGCCTGCCCGGATCGTCCGGTTATAGATATTGCCGGTGATGGCAGTATACAGATGAACATACAGGAACTCGGTACTGCGGTGGCGTATAAGATACCGGTCGTTGTATGTATATTAAACAACCAGTACCTGGGGATGGTCAGGCAGTGGCAGAGCCTATTTTATGATGGCAGATTCTCTTATACTGACATAAGCAAGCAACCGGATTTTGTAAAACTGGCTGAAGCTTATGGAGCTATAGGGATGAGAATTAAAAGCACTAATGAAGTAGATGGAGCCTTAAGAGAAGCTTTGCAAGTGACTGATCGACCAGTAGTGATTGATTTCTGGGTTGACCGCATGGCCGATGTATATCCCATGGTAGCGCCCGGTGAATCTCTAATGAATATGCTGGGGGAGGAATAATCATGAAAGAACATACTCTGGCCATAACGGTTGAAAACAAACCGGGTGTATTAACCAGGGTTGCCACCTTGTTCAGGAGGAGAGGCTATAATATTGGAAGCCTGGCCGTAGGTGAAACAGAAAACCCCTCCGTATCCCGTATGACCATAGTGGTTACTGGTGATGATAAGATTATCGAACAGGTCAGCAAACAGCTTTATAAACTGGTAGATGTTATAAAAGTAGTTGATATTACCGAAGAGCGTCTGGTTACCCGTGAATTGATATTAATAAAAGTAAAAGCTGATCCCAGTGTTAGATCAGAGATTGTTCAGCTGGTTGAGATTTTCCGCGCCAGAATCGTAGATATCGGTAAGAACACGCTTATTATAGAAGCTACTGGAGATTCAAAAAAACTGGAGGCTATCGAGGATTCTTTAAAACCTTTTGGGATATTAGAATTGGTAAGAACCGGGAAGATAGCTATTGTGCGTGGACCCGGACACAATATTTAGGTAGAATCGGGAGAAATCCCGTTATGTATTTAAAACAAAATAAAATTGGAGGATGGTATTAATGACTAAAATGTATTATGATGCGGATGCTAATCTAGATCTGCTGAAAGGCAAAACTATAGCAGTAATGGGTTTTGGTTCCCAGGGACACGCCCAGGCTCAGAATCTTCACGAGAGTGGAGTCCAGGTAATTGTTGGTATTAGGAAACCGTTCGATGAAGCTACCCAGAAGGAATGGGACAAGGTAATTGCAGCCGGGATCAAACCCATGACCGTGGCTGAAGCAGCACAGGCAGCGGATATAATTCAGATATTGCTGCCTGATCAAACCCAGGCCCAAGTATATAATGACGAAATCAAGCCCTATTTGCAGGAAGGTAACGCCCTGGGCTTTTCTCATGGGTTTAATATCCATTTCGGGCAGATTGTCCCCCCGCCCTTTGTGGATGTGTTCATGATAGCTCCCAAAAGCCCGGGACACCTGGTTAGGCGCATGTATGTCAAAGGAGCAGGAGTGCCTGCATTGGTAGCAATAGAGCAGGACTACAGCGGCCAGACCAAGGATCTGGCTCTGGCTTATGCCTGCGGCATTGGCTGCACCCGAGCAGGAGTAATCGAGACCAGCTTCCAGGAAGAGACGGAAACCGACCTCTTTGGTGAACAATGTGTACTCTGCGGCGGGGTAACAGAACTGGTTAAAGCAGGTTTCGAGACACTGGTGGAAGCGGGCTACCAGCCGGAAATAGCTTATTTTGAGTGTATGCATGAACTTAAACTTATTGTTGACCTGATGTATGAAGGCGGCATGGGTTATATGAGATATTCCATCAGTGATACTGCGGAATGGGGAGATTACATCAAAGGGCCGCAGATTATAGGGGAAGAGAGCAGATATGCGATGTATGAGGCTTTGAAAGAAATCCAGGAGGGCAAATTTGCTAAAGATTGGCTGCTGGAAAACCAAGTAGGCCGGCCGCAGTTTAATGCGCTCAGAAGACTGAACCAAGAACACTTGATTGAAGAAGTAGGAGCTGATTTAAGAGCTATGATGCCCTGGCTAAAGGAGAGCAAATAGGAGGATTATTATATGGAAGATAAGAATAGGGTATATCTTTTCGATACTACGCTGCGGGATGGCGAGCAATCTCCTGGAGTAAGCTTAAATGAAGAGGAAAAACTTGAAATAGCTATGCAGCTCGCCCGCCTAGGAGTAGATATTATCGAAGCTGGATTTCCCGTTTCTTCTCCTGGCGACTTCCAAGCGGTAAAAAGAATAGCCAATAATGTAAAGGGAGCGGTTATCGCCGGTTTATGCCGGGCCAATCGAATTGACATAGACAGGACCTGGGAAGCTCTTAAAGGAGCAGAGAACCCCAGGATACACACGTTTTTGGCTACATCACCTATACATCTTAAATACAAGCTGCGTAAATCCCGGGATGAAGCCCTGGTGCAGGCAGTAGAAGCAGTAAAATACGCCAAAAGATATTGCAATGATGTTGAGTTCTCGGCTGAAGATGCCTCCCGCAGCGATCCTGATTATCTGGCCCTGGTGGTGGAAAAGGTTATAGAAGCCGGGGCTACTACTGTGAATCTGCCTGATACGGTAGGTTATGGGGTGCCAGAGGAGTTTGGAGCTTTTATTAAGACTATTATGAGTAAGGTTTCCAATGTAGATAAAGCGATTATCAGTGTGCACTGCCACGATGACCTGGGTATGGCGGTGGCCAATTCGCTGGCCGGGATAATAAACGGTGCCCGGCAAGTGGAGTGCGCGGTTAATGGTATCGGGGAAAGGGCAGGTAATGCGTCCCTGGAAGAAATAGTAATGGCCCTTTATACTCGCCAGGCGTTTTACCAAAAAGAGATCAATATCAACTATGGAGAAATTTATCGCACCAGCCGCCTGGTGAGCGCACTAACCGGGATGAGCGTTCAGCCCAATAAAGCCATAATAGGCAAAAACGCCTTTCTTCATGAATCTGGGATACATCAAGATGGAGTATTGAAAGAACGTTCTACCTATGAAATTATGAGTCCCGAGTTGATAGGTATAAGCCAGAGTAATTTGGTCTTGGGAAAACATTCAGGACGGCATGCTTTTAAGGATCACATGGCCGAGCTGGGTTATATACTGGATGAGGATGAACTGGATAAGGCTTTTCACGGCTTTAAAGAGATTGCCGATAAGAAAAAACAGGTTACCAATGAGGACCTGGAAGCTTTGGTTAAAGATCGGGTGTGGACTATTCCGGAAAGATTCAGCCTCACTTACCTGCATGTATCCAGTGGTACTGCGCTCGTACCTACTGCCACGGTGAAGCTGCAGATAGACAACATGACTTTTGAAGCGGCGGCTACTGGAGATGGCCCGGTTGATGCAGGATATAAAGCGGTAGATAGGATAACGGATATTTACGGCAATATGCTGGAGTATAAACTGAACGCCATTGGGGCGGGCAAAGACGCTCTGGGGGAAGTGCTTTCGCGTATCGAAATAGGCGACGGGGTTTACAATGGCCGGGGTTTGAGTACTGATATCATAGAGGCCAGCGTTAAATCTTACATTAACGCCATCAATAAATATTATTATGAGCAACATCGCGGCCTAGCAAGTGATGGGGAACAATAGACCCTGGAAAGGAGCTGCTCTCATGGGAATGACTATTAGCCAGAAGATTCTGGCCGCCCATGCTGGAAGAGGTTATGTGGAGCCGGGAGAACTGTTAAACTGTAAACTGGATGTAGTTCTGGGCAATGATGTCACCGCCCCGGTGGCAATATCGGAATTTAAAAAATTGGATTTGGATAAGGTCTTTGATCAGGAAAAAATAGTATTGGTTCCGGATCACTTTGCCCCCAATAAAGATATTAAATCTGCGGAACAATGCAAAATAATGCGGGATTTCGCGGGGCAGTACGGAATAAAAAATTATTTTGAAATAGGGCAGATGGGTATAGAACATTGCCTGCTGCCGGAAAAAGGACTGGTTTTGCCCGGGGATTTGATTATTGGAGCTGATTCCCACACCTGTACTTATGGAGCGATGGGAGCATTTGCGACCGGCGTAGGTTCGACTGATATGGCGGCTGGAATGGCAACCGGAGAAGCATGGTTTAAGGTGCCGGAAGCGATAAAGTTTGTGTATTATGGTAAACTGCCGGAATGGGTAGGGGGAAAAGACTTGATACTCCACACCATCGGCGATATTGGAGTTGAGGGTGCCCGCTATATGTCTATGGAGTTCACGGGCGAAGTGATCAAGAACTTGTCCATCGATAACCGCTTTACGATGGCCAATATGGCTATTGAGGCCGGCGGAAAAAACGGCATCATAGAGCCGGATGCTATAACCCTGGAGTATATAAGGACCCGGTCCAAACGAGCCTTTACCTTATATAAGTCTGATGAAGATGCCGTGTATTATGAAATAAGAGAATACGATGTTTCTGGCCTGGAGCCAGTGGTGGCATTCCCCCATCTACCGGAAAATACCCGGCCAGTCAGCGAGGCCGCCGGTATAAGCCTGGACCAGGTGGTGATAGGTTCTTGCACTAACGGCAGGATTGAAGATTTGGAAATTGCGGCCCGCATCTTAAAAGGGAAAAAGATTCATCCGGAAATCAGAACCATAATATTTCCGGGTACCCAGCAGATTTACCTGGAGGCTATGCGCCGGGGATATATTGAAATATTCATTGAAGCTGGTGCAGCGGTAAGCACCCCCACCTGTGGACCCTGTTTGGGCGGGCACATGGGCATTTTGGCCCAGGGGGAAAAGGCCCTGGCCACAACCAACCGGAACTTTGTGGGCCGGATGGGGCACCCGGAGAGTGAAGTGTATTTGGCTAGCCCGGCAGTTGCTGCCGCCAGTGCCATAAAAGGCAAAATTACTGCCCCCTGGGAAGTATAAGGAGGTTTAGTGTGGTTTTTACAGGCAGAGTTCATAAATTCGGAGCCGATATCGATACTGATGCCATTATTCCGGCCAGATATTTGAACACTTTTGATCCTCAGGAATTGGCCAAGCATTGCATGGAAGATGCCGACCCCGAGTTTCCTGATAAGGTACAGGCCGGCGATATTATTGCTGCAGATAAAAATTTCGGCTGTGGCAGTTCCAGGGAACATGCCCCCATAGCCATAAAAGGCGTGGGCGTATCCTGTGTAATTGCCAAATCTTTTGCCCGGATATTCTACCGTAATTGTATAAATATCGGACTGCCGATACTTGAATGCAGTGAGGCGGTGGATGCTATAAAAGAGGGCGATCAGGTCGAAGTAGACCTGGCAACTGGCAAAATAATCAATTTGAGGACTTCAGAAGAATACCAGGCCTTACCCTTTCCTGAATTTATGCAGCAGATAATGGACAAGGGCGGGCTGATTAATTTCGTTAAAGAAAGGAAAGCTTGAGGAATGACGTTGAAGTATAAAATTGCCGTACTTCCGGGGGATGGAATTGGAGTCGAGATCGTCCCGGAAGCGGTTAAGGTATTAAAAGCAGTAGCAGAGAAGTTTGCTCATGAATTTCATTTTACAGAAGCTCTGGTAGGGGGAGCCGCCTATGATGCAGTAGGGCACCCTCTACCGGCAGAAACTTTAGCCCTGTGTAAAAATTCAGATGCCGTCTTTCTGGGCGCTATAGGCGGACCGGCTTATGATGAACTGCCAGTACACCTGCGGCCTGAGATCGGGGCTTTGCTGCCTTTAAGGAAAGAGCTGGCTCTTTTTGCCAATCTCCGTCCCTGTATACTTTTCCCCGGGCTTCTTCAGGCTTCTACTATTAAAGAAGAAGTTATTCAGGGAGTAGATATAATGGTGATCCGGGAATTGACCGGGGGGCTATATTTTGGCGATAAATATCGGGAGAAGACGCCTGACGGAGGGCAAAAAGCTACCGATATACTCTCTTATTCCAGTTACGAAATTGAAAGAATCGTGCGCTTTGCTTATGAGGTGGCCAGAAAAAGAAGAAATAAATTGTGCTCGGTAGATAAGGCCAATGTTCTGGAGTCTTCTCGTCTGTGGAGGGAAACTGTAACTGCACTGGAAAAGGAATATCCTGATGTGGAAACCATACATATGTATGTGGACAATTGTTCTATGCAGCTTATAAGGGACCCCCGGCAGTTTGATGTCATTGTAACTGAGAATATGTTTGGAGATATATTGACAGATGAAGCATCCATGTTAACCGGTTCCATCGGCATGCTGCCCAGCGCTTCCATTGGCGGCGAAGTAGGGCTTTACGAACCTTCTCATGGAAGTGCCCCTGATATTGCCGGACAGAATATAGCTAATCCCCTGGCGACTATTTTATCAGCCGCTATGCTCTTAAGGTATTCATTTAATATGGAGAAGGAAGCGGCAATTATAGAAACGGCGGTCACCAGGGTTATGGAAGAAGGATACCGGACCGGGGATTTATTATCCTGCAGTGACTCTTCCAGGCCGGAAATAAAAGTTCTGGGCACCAGAGAAATGGGCGATGTTATTGTGGAAAAAATCATGCTGTTATAAAATATTGGGTTATTGCTAATTGGAGTAAGGAGGGCACAAAAAGATGGGGATACTAAATTGGATGTAAAGGTATATGATACTACCCTGAGAGATGGCTCACAGGGAGAAGGTCTGTCGTTTACCATTGATGATAAGTTAAAAATAGCTCAAAAGCTGGACTATTTAGGTATTGCATATATCGAAGGAGGTTGGCCGGGCAGTAATCCCAAGGATATGGAATTCTTCCGTCAGGCAGCTGAATTGGAGTTTCAGCATGCTAAAATTACGGCCTTTAGTTCTACTCGCAAACCGGGTTTGAGTGTTAAAAAGGATAGCAACATCAAGGCGGTACTGGCCAGCGGGGTTTCGGTGGCTGCAATATTCGGCAAAGCATGGGATTTTCATGTGAGCAGGGCATTGGAAACCAGCCTGGAGGAAAACCTGAAGATGGTCAAAGACAGCATTTCCTGTCTCAAAGACCAGGGGTTGGAAGTGATATTTGATGCCGAACATTTTTTTGACGGCTATAAAAACAACCGGAACTACGCCCTGGAGGTACTGGCAACTGCAGCTGAAGCTGGAGCAGATTGCCTGGTCTTGTGTGATACCAACGGGGGAGCTATGCCCTGGGAAGTGGCAGATATTGTAGAACAGGTTAAACTTCATAATACTATACAGCTGGGAGTACATGTGCATAATGACTCGGGTTGTGCCGCCGCCAGTACCTTGATGGCAGTACAGCATGGCTGTGTACATATACAGGGCACCATGAACGGCTATGGGGAACGCTGCGGTAATGTTGACTTATGTACCGTTATACCTGCCCTGGAATTGAAAATGCGAAAAAAATCCTTACCAGCCGGCAATTTAAAACGGCTGACCGAAGTATCGCGTTATATCAGTGAAATAGCTAATATGCCCCATCCCAATAACTTGCCGTATGTTGGACATGGAGCTTTTGCCCATAAGGGCGGCATCCATGTTAGTGCCATGTTAAAGGACTCGCTTACTTATGAGCATATTAATCCCGAAGAGGTAGGAAATCATCGGCGGGTGCTGGTCTCTGAACTCTCCGGTCTTTCTAATCTGCTTTATAAAGCCCGTGAATTTGATATTGATGTAAATAAATATGATGCCGAGACCCGCAAGGTTATAAGGGAGATCAAAGAGTTGGAAAACCAGGGTTTTCAATTTGAAGGAGCAGAAGCTTCTATGGAACTGCTGTTGAGAAAAGCCTTTCGGCAGCATGAGGAATTTTTTCAGTTAAAGAATCTCAAGCTTATCCTGGAAAAGGACGGGGATGGCGAAATGACATCAGAAGCCATGATTAAGATATCTATTGGTGATAAAACCGTACATACAGCAGCGGAAGGTGATGGACCGGTTAACGCGCTGGATAATTCACTGCGGAAAGCATTGATGGAAGCCTTTCCTGAAATTGACGATATGCATCTGTCCGATTACAAGGTGCGGGTATTGGATGGGAGCAAAGCTACCGCAGCTCGGGTACGGGTTTTAATTGAATCCGGCGACCGGGGTGAAAAATGGAGCACGGTAGGAGTTTCAGAAAATATTATAGAAGCTTCCTGGCAGGCCCTGGCAGATAGTATTAATTATCAGCTTATGAAGAAAAAGATGAAAAAGTAGCAGAAAAACTTAAATAAGCTTCTGTTTGCAGGGAACAGAAGCTTATTTTTATGTGCGCCGGTTGTGGCCATGGCGAGATATTAATTCCAATTAATTCAGCCTGAGCAGGAGGATTGGGAGAAAGTAAAAGGCGAAAAATGAATAGATAATATATTATTTGCTGAAAAAAATCGGAAGATGTGTTTTGGACAAGAAAGGTGACGGAAAATAATGGAAATAAATCAGGCCGTTTATATTGACTAATCACTGTTTGTTTAATAAGCTTATACAAGCGTCAAAATATATTCTGACAAAATGGGTGAGAATGTGAGTAATTGTACTACTATTAGCGAGGGGGTTATTTGTTTTGCGCAGCCCGGTGATAAACTGCTATCGGGCTATACTGGCACAGGTAAACCAGCTAGACAGTATATACCAGCCCAAAATTTATTTAAAGGAATTATACATGGATTTAACTGAACTGGCGTATTGTCTCTTGGAAGAAAATGAACAACATGCCTATAAGGGTGTGGAGCAGATGTATGAGACCATACTAGAAATTGACTGTAATACCTCGATGGACAAGGCCAACAGGCAAAAGATTGACTACATCGTGGCTGAAATAAAGACTCATCTTGATTTTCTGGCCATGCAGTTAATAGAAACATCCAGTATCAGGACTCAGGCACAATAA
>CAZHHJ010000040.1:0-16376 GCA_964531295.1 uncultured Syntrophomonas sp. | reverse complement strand
TATTAGCCTGTTGTTCAGTGACCGTAAATTATTTGATAATGTAAATATTAAATTCACCCCCGGGAATTGTTATGGAGTAATAGGGGCGAATGGCGCTGGCAAATCGACATTTCTAAAGATTTTATCAGGAGATCTGGAGCCCAGTTCCGGGGAAGTTCATATAACACCCGGCGAGAGACTGGCTGTTTTAAAGCAAGACCACTTTCAATATGATGAATTTGAAGTTCTTGCTACTGTGATTATGGGCCATAGCCGACTCTATGCCATCATGGAGGAAAAAGATATCCTATACGCCAAACCCGATTTTTCCGAGCAAGATGGTATTAAAGCGGCTGATTTGGAAGCCGAATTTGCGGAAATAAATGGCTGGGAGGCAGAATCTGATGCAGCCACCATACTAACCGGATTGGGCATCGCTAGAGAGTCCCATCATGTTTTGATGAAAGACCTGAGCGGTCCGGAAAAGGTAAGGGTTTTGCTGGCCCAGGCCTTATTTGGAAAACCGGATATCCTTTTGCTGGATGAGCCTACCAATGACCTGGATATCAAATCAATCAGATGGTTGGAAGAATTCCTGCTTAATTTTGAAAATATTGTAATCGTAGTATCACATGACCGATATTTTCTTAATAAAGTGTGTACCCATATGGTAGATATTGATTTTGCCAGGGCTCAACTTTATGTTGGCAATTACGATTTCTGGTATGAATCCAGCCAGTTAGCCCTCCGGATGGCTAAAGATCAAAACAAGAAAAAAGAGGATAAGGCCAAGGAGTTACAGGCATTTATAGCCCGCTTCAGCTCCAATGCATCGAAAGCCAGACAGGCTACTTCCCGTAAAAAGCAGCTGGAGAAACTGACCCTGGATGATATAAAGCCTTCTTCCCGCAAATATCCATTTGTTGGCTTCACCCCCAACCGGGAAGCAGGCAATGATTTGTTGCGGGTTGATGGTTTATCAAAAACGATTGATGGCCATAAGGTCTTGGATAATATCAGTTTTGTGGTTAACAAAGGTGATAAAATCGCGTTGGTGGGAACGGATGGACTGGCTAAAACAACCCTGTTTCAAATACTAATGGGCGAAATGGAAGCTGAGCAGGGCACCTTTAAGTGGGGTGTGACCACCTCCCAGGCTTATTTCCCCAATGATAACTCCGAGTTTTTTAACGATGTAAAATCGAACCTGGTGGACTGGCTGAGGCAGTTCTCAGAAGAAAAATCGGAAACTTTCATCAGAGGTTTTTTAGGCAGAATGCTCTTTTCTGGAGATGAAGCCCTTAAAGAAGCCCGGGTACTCTCAGGCGGAGAAAGGGTGCGCTGTATGCTGTCAAAAATGATGCTCAGCGGAGCAAATGTACTAATTTTGGATGAACCCACTAATCATCTGGATCTGGAATCTATTACCGCGTTGAACAATGGTTTGATAAAATTCCCTGGCACTGTACTGTTCACCTCGCATGACCATCAGTTGGTACAGACTATTGCCAACCGAATCATGGAAATCACTCCTGACGGGTTAATAGACCGACTGACCAACTATGATGAATACCTGCAGCAGCGGGATGAATTTTTAGTCGCAAAAGCATATTAATCCGTTTTTTTGCTCAGCTTCCATAAGGTTTGTCATTATAGAAACTGGAATGTTACAGCAACAACGTCAGACTGTATCATTCCATTATCATCAATAATTCGCCGTTTTTGACCTGCTGGCCTTCCTCGGCCAGGATAGCGGCTATTTTACCATTTTGTGATGCTGAGATATGGGTTTCCATTTTCATCGCTTCGATGATCATGAGATTCTGCCCGCTTTTTACCTGTTCTCCACTTTTAACCAGTATCGTGCTGACCACACCCGGTATGCTGGCAGCTATTTCGTTTTTATTGTCCGGGTCGGCTAATACCATGGTATCAATGACTTTAGCAGTTTTGTACTGCTGGTCCATTATAATAATTTCCCGAGGGTTGCCATTGACTTCGAAATCTACTTTACGCACCCCTTCTTTACTTACTTTGCCGATTTGTATGAGTTTGATGATGAATATTTTTCCTTCGTCCATTTCAACTTCGCAGACTTCGCCCTCACTGATGCCATCAAAAAAGACCCAACTATTCATCCTGCTCAAATCACCATAGGTTTTCTTGTAGCCCAAATAATCTTCAAAAACCCTGGGATACAGGGCATAACTAAGGATATCCCTCCTGGAAACCTGCAGCTTGAATTTTTCCTCCAGCAGCTGATTAATTGCTTCAAAATCCACCGTTTCCAGTAATTCGCCGGGCCGGCTGCTAATAGCTGTTTTACCCTTTAATACTATTTTTTGCAGTTCGACGGGGAATCCTCCCACCGGCTGACCCATCATGCCTTCAAAATAGGCTATGGCGGAATCAGGAAAGTCCAAGTCCCGGCCTCTTTCCACTATATTTTCAGGTGTCAAATCATTTTTGACCATGAAAATGGCTAAATCGCCCACCAGCTTGGAGGATGGAGTAACTTTTACAATATCACCCAGCATTTCATTGACGCTCTTATACATTTCCTTGACTTCTTTGAATTTGTGCCCCAGGCCGAAGCTTTCTACCTGTGGTTTTAAATTAGAATATTGCCCGCCAGGTATTTCATATTTATATATTTCCGCTGTTCCTGATTTTAAGCCGGATTCAAACTGGCTGTATATTGGCCGAATATCATCCCAATAATCGGATATCTCCTGCATATCATCCAGGCTAATTCCGGTGTCACGCCTGGTGTTTTCCAGGGCTGCTATTACCGAATTCAGGGCGGGCTGGCTGGTCAAGCCGGACATGCTGTTAATAGCGGTATCCACGATATCCACGCCCGCTTCGGCGGCCATGAGCAAGGTAGCGACCCCATTTCCGCTGCTATCATGGGTATGCAGATGAATAGGGATAGATATCTCATTTTTTAAAGCTCTGATCAATTTTTCTGCCGCATAGGGCTTTAACAACCCTGACATGTCTTTGATGCCCAGGATATGGGCACCCCTTTTTTCGATTTCCCGAGCTGTTGCAACATAATATTGCAATGAGTATTTGTCTTTGCTCTCATCCAGTATATCTCCGGTATAACAGATACAGGCTTCGGCAATTTTTCCGCTTTTCAGGGTCTCATCGATGGCGATTTCCATACCTTTTATCCAGTTCAAAGAGTCAAAAATACGGAATATATCGATGCCGGCTTGAGCGGATTCTCTGATAAACTCTCTCACCACATTATCCGGATAGTTGGTATACCCAACCGCATTAGCACCCCGGATCAACATTTGGAGCATTATGTTGGGGATCTTTTCCCGCAGCTCCACCAGCCTCTGCCAGGGACTTTCCTTGAGAAAACGGTATGCTACATCGAAGGTAGCGCCGCCCCACATCTCCAGGGAAAATAAATCCTTCCCCAAATATGCGGTAGCCTCAGCTATCCTTAGCATATCAACTGTTCTGACCCGGGTAGCCATTAATGACTGATGGGCATCACGCATGGTGGTATCGGTGAGCAATAAGCGATCTTGAGCTCTTATCCAATCCACTACCCCCTGGGGACCTTGCTCGTCTAGAATCTGTTTGCTGCCGGACAACATAATATTAGCTGGAATCCTGGGTACCCGGGGCACATCATAATCATGCTTGACTCCTTTGCTTTCGTTCACAACCTTTTCCCCAATAAATTTCAGAATCGCAGCTTCGTGGTCTTCCCGGGGAGTAATATCAAAAAGCTTGGGAGTAGAATCAATGAAACCGGTATCGCAAGCACCCTCGATAAAGGTAGGATGGGAAAGAACATTGAGCAAAAAGGCTTCATTGGTATGAACCCCGTCAATAGTAGTTTCCCGGATGGAACGCCGGCACTTGTTGATGGCATCTTCAAAGGTTCTGGACCAGGCTATGATTTTAACCAGCAGACTATCATAGTAAGGGCTGATAACTGATCCGGTATAGCCATTGCCTCCGTCCAGTCTGATGCCAAAACCGGATCCGGTCCGGTACAGATCAATTTTTCCCGTATCCGGAGCAAAGTTATTGGTGGGGTCTTCCGTGGTAACCCGGCACTGTATGGCATAACCTCTTGATTTAACAGATCTTTGACCGCGGATACCTATTTCTTTGGAATTCAATTTATATCCCTGGGCGATCAGAATTTGGCTTTGTACTATGTCAATACCGGTCACCATCTCTGTAACAGTATGTTCGACCTGTATCCGGGGATTCATTTCGATGAAGTAGTGGTTCCCCTCCCGGTCTAAGAGAAATTCAACCGTACCGGCATTTCTATAACTCACTGATTTGGCAATTTTGACTGCATCCGAGCAGATGGCCCTTCTCTTTTCATCTGAAAGCAGCAGGGCGGGGGTAAATTCGATAACTTTTTGATGGCGCCTTTGAATAGAACAATCTCGTTCATACAAGTGAACAATATTGCCCCATCTATCCCCTAAAATCTGGACTTCAATGTGCTTGGGATTCTCCAGGTATTTTTCAATAAAAATGTCGTCGATCCCGAAGGCTTTGCCTGCTTCACTCCTGGCACTGTGAAATTCCTGCAGCAATTCGGCCTCACATCTTACAATCCTCATGCCGCGTCCCCCGCCCCCGGCTGAAGCCTTGAGCATAATAGGATACCCGCATGCCCGGGCAAAGTTAATAGCTTCTTTATCTGATTTAATCGGTTTCTCCACCCCGGGGATAGTCGGCACGCCCACTCCCTGGGCCACCATTTTTGACTGGATCTTATCCCCCAGTTGATCCATCATCCTGGGAGTCGGACCGATAAATTCTATTCCGGACTCTATACATTTTTCTGCAAACTCGGGATTTTCAGACAAAAACCCATAGCCGGGGTGAATAGCGTCTACGCCCTTTTTGAGGGCCAGACCAATGATCTCCTCGATGTTCAAGTAAGCTTCCACCGGGCCTTTGTTATTGCCAATTAAGTACGACTCATCAGACTTGGTTCTGAATAAGGCCAGTTTGTCTTCTTTGGAGTAAATGGTAACTGTCCTGATGCCCAATTCCTGGCAGGCTCGAATTATCCTGATCGCTATTTCCCCGCGGTTGGCTATTAATATTTTTTTAAAATCCTTCATTGTGATACCGCCCTCATATGTTTTGCAGGCCCGCCCATCCCTCTGACCCGGGGACCACTTTGGCCTGGCAACTGCCCCGCATTATATTTTTTTCTATTATACTCTATCCCGGTTTATAATTTACTCCCTTTCTTAGCTGTATACTTGTATACATGCAGTTTCGAAACCCAAGCCATCGGCTCAGCAAATATCCTGGGCACCACAAAGAGCAGCCCCTCCATTTGAGAGGCTGCTCTTCTTGCTTTTGAAGCGCTATGAACTTCACATGACAGTCATCTGGCTTATAGATCTCCCCAATCCAGTGACGGATAGTTGATTTCGGTCCAGTTCTCGAAGTCCATCATGCTTGCTCTGGTGTATAAGTGACTGTTTATTGCTTCCTGCATCGCTTCACAGTACCATGCTTCGGGTCTCAGGTCCGGGAACTGCCGCGAAGGGCCACAGATAAGCCTATGCTCCGGATGTACTGCTGCCTGGGAGGCCATATCTTTGCGTGAACTGTCCTATGATTCCAAGTAAATCAGAATCCAGCAAGGCTCGGGCCTGATTTACTATAGAGGGGGGAATCTCCTTATAGAAAGCTTGCGCTATACCTCCGGCGATACAGGCCATGGTGTCACTATCTCCTCCCAGGGAAATCGCCAGGCGAATGGCATTTTCGTAATCATCAGACTCTAAAAAGGCCAGGATGGACTCCGGTACTGAGCCCTGACCGCTCACATCGAAGCTATATCCTGGCCGAATTTCATCCAGGGTTCTGCTCAGATCATAAGCAAAGCGGCTTTCGATCTGCTTTTTTATTTCCATCTTACTTTCGCCCTGCCGGGCCAGATAAATCGCCAGAGCTGTAGCCTGTGCTCCTTTGATGCCTTCGGGATGGTTATGAGTCACCCTGGCGCTGCGGGATGCTTCCTTCAGCACCTGATCTATGCCATCAAAGGCAAACCCTACCGGGCTGACCCGCATGGCTGAACCATTGCCATAACTGCCGTAGGGTTGAAGCTGATGGCCATTTAGCCACCTCTTAAAAGCACTGCCATAACCAGCCCGGGGATATTTCCGACCATATTCCCAGATGCTGCGGGCATAGTCTTTGTGGTTTAAGATAGCATCAGCCACTGCCACCGTAAGTACGGTATCATCAGTAAATCTTGATTGGAGAGAAAAAAGCGGAAAATCAACAGTTTTAACCGGGTTCCATTCATAGGCCGAGCCGATAATATCTCCAATAATTGCACCCAGCATAACTCGTCCCTCCTTTTAAAACTTCAGCCTGAACTCGGTTTTTACATTCGCTGCGCTTTCTACCGTAATATGAATATCGTGCCGGTCGGCAATCTGTTTGGCAATAGCCAGACCTAAACCGGTACCGCTTTTGTTGTGCTCGGAGCGCGATTTATGAAAGCGGTCAAAAATATAGGGCAGGTTTTCCGGCGCTATACCTGTTCCATGATCGCTTATGGATAATATCCTATCAGCCAGGTGCAGCTTGACCACCCCATTTTCAGGTGAGAATTTTATCGCATTATCCAGCAAAATCATCAGCATCTGCCTGAGCCGGCCATAGTCACCCCAAATATGTTCCAGGCTGGTATCTTTTATTACTTCCACCCTAATCCCTTTATCATCAGCAATAGGGGTCATACTCCGAGCAACATCATCTATTACTTCAGCCATATTTATTTCCTGTTTTTCTATTTCAAAGTCGGTATTCTGCAAGCGAGCTAAATCAAGCAGATCCCCTACCAGCCTTTGCAGGAAAATGGCTTCAAACATCATCTGCTGCTGATAGCTTTTCACCTGTTCGGGATCACTTATAACTCCATCACACAAGGCCTCCAGCGAACCACGGATTACTGTTACAGGGGTTCTGAGTTCGTGGGAAATATTGGCTATAAAGTCACGCCGAAGCTTTTCCAACTTTTCGTTTTGCTGGCTGGCCTGTTTAAGGCGGTCGCTCAATATGTCTAGGGTAACAGCCAGTTCACCAATTTCATCATTTTGTCGGATGTGAGTTTGGACGTTGTAATCACCTTCGGCCAGGAGTAAAGCGGTGCTTTTCATCCGGTTCAGGGGCCGGGTGAAGCTGATTGAAAATCCAATCGATAGCGAAAAGGCAATCAAGAGGGCAGCTAAAATACTAATGGCTAGGGCGATAAAACCGTCCTTTATGACCTTATTCACACCATCCACCGGTGAATGCAGCAAGACCACCCCAATTATTTCCCCATTAGCGCTCATAATAGGGGTGCCCACGGTCAGGGTGGGTACATTCAGCAAAGTGCTGAAATTTTCACTAAATGCGGTTTTACCTGTGAATACCTCTGATATCACCCGGTCGGCATCGGCAGGCAAATCCGAGTACAGGTATTCCTTTCCCATCCCGCCTACACCCTGTCCCCGGGTGATAAGATCCCGATTTTGGTCAACAATCCAAACATCGCTCATAGCAATCTCGTCAATGAAACGAAGATAGGCACCGCAACCACCCTGCCTGCCATTTCCATTGGTAGACATAAATTGGGACAGGTTCTGGGCTATGGCTCCTGCTCTTTTTTCCAGGTCCATCTGATGCAGTTCCACGGTATAATTTTTGAAAAGTATTAAGAATACCCCGCCGATTATTAAGGAAAATACCAATAATGCCAGGGCGAAATATAAAGACAATTTTAATGCAATTTTATTCTTAAACATCGCTTTTTACCTCGAATTTGTAGCCAACCCCCCATATAGTTTTTATATCCCAATTATCGTGCTCAGATACATCCAGTTTAGCCCGAAGTCTTTTTATATGGGAGTCCACCGTGCGGCTATCCCCAAAATAATCATGCCCCCACAGGCTGTCCAATAAGTTATTCCGGGAAAAAACCTTGTTTTTATGGCTGGCTAAAGTCCATAATAATTCAATTTCTTTTTTGGTTAGGGATACATTAATCCCGTCAACAGCAACGGTATAGTCTTCAATATTTATGGATAAGTTATCCAGGCTGAGCTGCTGGGCGGCCCGGTTATCCTCCCGCTCTATCCTGCGCAGTATGGCCCTCACCCGAGCCATAACTTCAGCTGGCGAAAAAGGCTTTACGATATAATCATCAGCACCAATATCAAGCCCCATGATTTTTTCAAAATCCTCACCTCGGGCAGTCACCATAATAATTGGCACATTGGAGGTTTTACGTATTTCCCGGCAAAGCTCAAAGCCGTCCATCCCAGGCATCATTACATCCAGCAATATTATATCTGGATTGACCCGCCCAAACTGCTCCCAGGCCTCCCGGCCATCCAGGGCTATTATGGCATGGTAACCTTCTCTTTTAGCATATTCCTTTAAAATCGAGGTTATCTGTTGATTGTCATCTGCTATTAATATTGTAGGCATATAAATTCACCCCTATTTTAGCATTATATAATATTTATGTGACATTTTTGTGTTTTGAGGCTGCCCAAAGATCATAAATTTAGAATATCCAAAACACACTTTTGACATAATTGCTGGTTAAAATATAAGCACAGCAGGAATAAGGACTGCTAAATAGTTTATCGAAAGGGGTATTTAAAATGATAAACCTCAAAAAGGTAATCGCTGTAAGCACGATGGTTCTTACCATCGGAGTCGTATCTGCTTCCGCTTGGGCGGCATCAGCATACAACACTCCGGCTGAAGCCTTGGCAGGGTTGAGCGGCCGAACACTTGAAAGTGTTGTGGCAGAAAAGGCGGAAACTGGTAATAGCTATGGATTCATCGCTAAGGAAGCTGGAGTGCTGGATGAATTTAAGGCCGAAACTCTGGAAATCAAAAAGGATAGGGTAAACGCCAGAGTCCAAGCTGGGACTATGACCCAGGAACGCGCCGGTGCAATCATCGCAACCATGGAAGAGAATCAGGCCACCTGTGACGGCAGCGGCCGGGCACAAGCCGGTAAAGCCATGGGCCTAGGCTGTGGTGCTGGCAGTGGTATGGGTAACGGCCAGGGCTGCTCAGGTCAAGGCCTGGGAGCTGCGGATGGAAGCGGTAATAGGCATGGTTCAGGTCAAGGTTTAGGTGCTGGAGCAGACCGCGGCCAGGGCTGCAATGGCATGGGGCTTCGCGATGGTTCCTGCCTTAAGTAGTAATATTAATTAATTATTCTAAAACAGCTCTTGGATTCAAATATATCCAAGAGCTGTTTTCTTCACCAATAGCATACCCCGCCTTGTGCCTCGGCCCCTCCTGGCACAGGTGATTTAAATAGCGCATTCACACCCATCCACACTTGCATCCTTATTCGGAGCTACTGCAAGCTTCCCCGTGTTCAATAAATGCATGCAAACAAATGCTGAGGTAAATAAGCATTTGTTTGATATCTGCTCAAAGCAATCGCTCCGCAGCAGGCCAAAATGATAAGCGGGGTACCCTGGAAGTGCAAGCCGTGGGGATTGAACTAGGATTTCTGGTAATACACTATTCCGTCCTGCAGGCGTTTATTTACGATCCCTTTAAAGATCAAGTGGGTCAGGTGTGATAAGGCTTCACCCGAAGCGAATATTTTCTGCGGGCCTGGAAACTGCTCCCAAGTTTTAATATTTATATCCCACTTCATTTTACTGGCTACCTGAGCACCGGTCATGGATTGATTCCCCAGGATATCCAGGATGCTGTTCAAACGATGGTCATGATGTATTTTTAATTCTTCGATCCTCATATAACAATCGCTTAACGGTTCCCTATGTCCGGGTAAAGTCAGTTCAATATCCAGCTCCTTGATTTTGTCCAGGCTCTTAAAATATTCCCCTAAATAATCAAAGTCAATAGTCCAGGGTACACCCCAAATAGTATTGTTGGGGGTGATCCCGCCCAGGATGTGGTCTCCACTGAATAATATTTTCTGCTCTTTATCGTAAAGGCAGATGTGGTCGGGAGCATGCCCGGTGGTGTTTATGCACTGCAAGGTAAAATCGCCTACCTGCAGTAAATCATCATCATCCACCGCAATTATATTGCTGACTGCTACTGTTCGAAATCGATAACCCGGGTGCATGAAAACATCGTCAGTCACGCCCATCTCCAGCAGTCCGCTCTGTTTGATCAGTTCGGCAAAATAATCCGTTATGCTGCTGAAACCGCTTAAGCCCTTTTGCGTGTATTCCCCAGCATATATTTTTGTTCCCGGTCGGGCCAGGTATCCTACCAAGCCGGTATGATCAGAATGAATGTGGGTAAGGAAAATATCAGTATTCTCCATAGAAAAACCTAGTTCCTGTATAGCCTGATCCATGGCTTTTTTGCATTCTTCCTGGTTAAACCCGGTATCTACCAATAAGTTCCTGTCGTTTCCCTTGATGAAATAAGAGTTCAAAGCCTTCAGCGGATTCCTCGGCAACGGAATTTCAATCCGGTACAAATCCCTGCGTAGCTGTTCAATCATAAGCTGCCTCCTCGCTAAGCTGCATATATAGTAATCTTTCCCCATAAGCTTTTCTTGCCGCATGCTGTAAGTATACAACTTTTATGCATACAAAAAAAGCTTACCACCCCGAAGCCGAAGATCTCATCAAAGTTTTTTATACAAAGACAAGAGGGGCACTAGTAAGCTTAACTGACTTTTGATCTTTAATTAATTATGCCGGTACATTAGCGATTCCCTTGATCTAAGCGCCCTGCTAATGCTCATTCACATCGCGCATTGCTAGATGGCAACCAGATCGAGTTTGGCCAGATTTTCAGGGGTGATATTGCCCGCCCGTGCCTGCGAGCGATGAGGTACTGTTTGGGTTGATATAGCAAATTACATGCGGCTAAAAGGAGACAGCAGAAAAAAGATTCCAGATAAAAAGAGTAAGCAAAAAACAAATCGTGTTAAAAGGACCGTCCCCATAGCACGGTCCCCGCAACACGCATTTATGCTCAGTCTGTTTTGTAAATCATTACAAAAGCGGTGATGGCATCGTCCTCTCTTAGGGTAGCCGGGTCGGGTATAGTACCGACATTGCGAATAGTCACCCGGTCCATGGTGTCGAGCTTTAGGGTAGCAGCGGCAGTAATAGTCTGCCCGGCCGAAGTAAACCTGGACTGCGGTTGGCCATTAACAACCACCGCCCAATCTTGTGGATTGTTCTGGGA
Source organism: uncultured Syntrophomonas sp. (assembly GCA_964531295.1). Taxonomy (GTDB): domain Bacteria; phylum Bacillota; class Syntrophomonadia; order Syntrophomonadales; family Syntrophomonadaceae; genus JAAYJK01. The sequence goes on along the minus strand of CAZHHJ010000040.1, from coordinate 5,177 downwards.
AGTGTAAAGTGAAAAAATGATGTTATAGGTACCACTGAGGGTGACTTCAATTGCAGCACTACCGGGTGCATGTTCTATGCCGTTTAAAGGTCCATTATTATTAAAGTTCACATTGGCTCCAACTGCTATATCCTGGGGCCCCATCTGATACACATATCCCCAGGCGGCTAAAGCCGATGCTTCTATTTCCAGGGAATTCACCAATTGCTGAGGACTTAAGGCGGCCGGTGATTCCCTATGGCGGTTCCGGTTGCTCCGGCCTGCTGCTCTGGTATTTCTTAAGCGACGAACGGACGGCCGATTACGCCCTTGTCGATAGCGGATACTTGGCCAAGCCAGGATTTCGTCCCATATTTCCATTATAAGTCTATCACCTTTCTATTAATATTATTAAGATAGCCTATGAAAAATCGGGATAAATTGTTCATAATTAGCGGCTACTTTATTGGGGTGAATAAAATTCTTATGTTTACGCACAAGATAGAATGAGTATGAAACGAAAGCAAGGGTTAAAAAATGATTCTGATTGTTGTTCGGACATTAATTTTATATATTACCACGCTTATTGCCCTGCGAATTATGGGCAAAAAGCAAATGGGCCAACTGCAGCCGTATGAACTGGTAGTTATTATTATGATTGCCGAGCTGGCAGCTATTCCTATGCAAAACACCAGCATACCATTGATAAATGGCATTATTCCTATTTTTATATTATTTGCTGCTGAGGTTACTTTATCTTATATCTCATTAAAGAGCGCTACCGCTCGGGGCATAATTTGTGGTAAACCCAGCATATTGATCAATAATTCTGAAATCCAGGAAGATGAACTGCGGCGATTGCGCTACAACATCAATGATTTGCTGGAGCAGTTGAGGCTAAAAGATGTTAGCAATATAGCTGACGTTGCCTATGCTATTCTGGAAACCAGTGGTCAGCTCAGTGTGATACTCAAATCCCAAAACATGCCGCTTCAACCTAAAGATATGGGTATTTATACTCCCCCGGGTCTGCTGCCAACTACTTTGATAATTGATGGGCAACTGGTAAAAGAAAATTTCCAGAGGCTGGAACTGAGCCTGGAGTGGCTTAAAGGAGAGTTGGAGAAGGATGGCATAGCAGATATAAAACAGGTGCTTTTTGCCTATCTGGACAAGCAGGGCGACCTACTTTATCAAGTCAAGTCTAGTTATATAAAAAATTAAAGGAGTATGTAATCATGCGGCTGTTGGTGTCATTATCAGTAATTCTTGTTTCTATTGTGGCCCTGGGCTTTTGGAGCAATTACTCTTTGCAATTATCTGCTGATAACTTAAGTGAACAAATAGATCAAGTGATGGTGATCATAGAAAATGAAGAGTGGGAAGAAGCTGCCCGGCAAACGGCTGATATAGAAAAATGCTGGGCCCAATCAGCCCGGTGGTGGCCGTTCTTCCTGGATCACCAGGAGATGGATAATATAGAGTTTTCCCTGGCCAAGGTTAAGGAATATGTTAAGAACCGTAATGCCGCCCTCTCCCTGGGGCAGCTCTCCGAGGTGAGATTAATGTTAAAACACATCCCCGAGAAAGAGGCTTTGAATATTAAGAATATTTTATAAGCGGTCTAAAGCCAGGGCAGTATCCCCCTTGGCCTTCCTTTGTCGCATTAAAGAACTTGTTTCCACTTGTATCCTGGCTTAGAATTAAATGGAAGGGAGGTGAATGCTGGTTTATTGCACAAGCCTGGCAATACTACCAGCGCAAATATGTCTTATGATTATCTTATTTATGAGCAAAGAGATAACGGCAAAATCGCTATCGTAAGTCTGAATCGTCCCGATAAAGGAAATGCTCTCTCCGAAGGTTTATTACAGGAACTCACCAGTGTTTTATCAGCTATTGCCGGGGAAAGGCAGGCTTCTGTCGTAATTATTAATGGAATAGGCAAGGTTTTCTGTGCCGGACATGATTTGATGGAAGTGCATGAATTCGACCCCCAGCAACAATTAAATCTGTTTCGCACCTGCTATCTGACCATGCGCACCATTAGGGAGATGCCTCAAGCAGTGATAGCTCAGGTGCATGGAATAGCTACTGCCGCCGGTTGCCAGTTGGTGGCCGCATGTGATCTGGCGGTGGCTTCTGATGATACCTTATTCGGCACTCCGGGAATGAAGATCGGGCTGTTCTGCAGTACTCCGGCGGTCTTTCTCAGCCGGAATATAGGGCGCAAAAAGGCTCTGGAAATGCTATTCACAGCTGATCTCATGCCTGCCAGCGAGGCTCTGATCCACGGGCTGGTAAACAAAATAGTTCCACTGGAGGGATTGGAGGAAGCCACCTATAGTATGGCAAAAACCATCGCCAATCATAGCAGGTCAAGCCTGGCCATCGGGAAAAGAATGTTTTATGAACAAATTAACATGGAGGATTTTAAGGCTCTCAATTATGCCACTGAAGTGATAGCTTTGAATAGTACCACCAAGGACTGTGAAGAAGGAATCCAGGCTTTTCTGGATAAAAGGCCTCCGGAGTGGATTGATTAGACAACCCCTGGACGAAACCCTGAGCAAACATTCCTGCTTTGTTAGTGCAAAGCGGGAATGTTTGGTCTTACTGGCATAGTCGCCACTTAAGATTAGTTGCTGGCTTCATTATTGAGCAGTTTTTTGATTTCCTCCAGCAAAGGATTTAGCTTCTCGGGCATGGCACATCCCTCACAGGTCATCATCATCCAGGATTCTATCTTAGCCAATATACTCATGATTTTATCTTCATTCATATATCTTCTTCCTCCCCAGCCTACTTGCCTAATATACGCTGCATTGCCCGCTGAAGGAATGTTTTCTTGCTCTTTGCATCCTGGCTCTGCACGATCTCTGGGCTGGGCTCGGAATGAAGCGTCTCTTCATCCCTGCGAGGTGGCCGCACAGGTTGGGCTGTGCTGGGTAGTTTTTTGGCTTGCTCGGCTGGATGCACTGCACGGACCTTTTCAGGCATTTTATGCTCTATATTAACCTGGGTCGGCCGATTTCTGGGCTTCTCCGGCTGAGGCCGCCTACTTTTAGCTTCTTTGAAGTTTGATTCAACAACCCGAAGCGGTTTAGTCTTCTGAGCATTAGCCTGTATCCATTTTTCAGCCTCGGCCCGCTGATTATTGAAAACAGCCTCCGAGGGCCATTCTGATTCCGCAATCAAAACTCCGATATGCTCTTCTATTTCATAGAGGCTCATGATGTCTTCGCCGGTAACTAAACTTATGGCGCGCCCCCCGTTCCCGGCTCGGCCGGTACGCCCGATCCTATGCACATAGCTGTCTTTTTCCAGGGGGACATCATAGTTGATCACCAGAGACAAAGCGTCGATGTGAATACCACGGGCGGCAACATCTGTGGCTACCAGCAAATGGAACTCTCCTTGCTTGAACTGCTGCATGATCTTCAGCCGTTTTACCTGGGGTATATCCCCGTGCAGAGCCTGGCAAGCATAGCCCTTGCGGGATAAGAAGCTCTGAACTCTATCGACAGCGAATCGGGTATTGCAGAAAATCAAGCAGCTTTCCGGCCGCTCCAGCAGAAGCAGGCGGTTCAAGTACTTGCGTTTTTCGTTTTCATCCATACGATAGTAAAATTGCTGGATGGTGTCCACTGTCATGGTCTCCGATTCAATCTCAATCGTCACTGGATTTCTCATATATTCGCGGCATATTTTGCGTACTTCAGTAGGTATGGTGGCTGAAAAAAGGAGAGTTAACCTGTTTTTGGGGAGAGTTCGGATAATTCTCACTACCTGGTCGATAAAACCCATGTCCAGCATCCGGTCTGCTTCATCAAGTACCAAAAATCGTATGTTTTTGGTGATGAGATTTCTGTGCTGAATATGATCATATACCCGGCCAGGTGTTCCGGTAACAATGGAAACGCCCTTGTTAAGGGCCTGAATTTCTACATTCATATTGTGTTGTCCATATACCGCTGTTGTCTTGTGCTGAAGGTGTTTGGACATCAGTTGCAGATCGCTGTCTACCTGCACTGCCAGTTCTCGTGTCGGGGTAAGAATCAGACCCTGAGGTCCAGGGGCTCCGGGATCACTCAGCTGCAGCATGGAAACTCCAAAAACAGCGGTCTTGCCACTGCCTGTTTTAGACATGACGATCAGATCTTCTTGGTTTAGAATATGAGGTATTGCCTTGCTCTGCACCTCGGTAGGCGACTCAAAGCCCATATCTTCAAGGGCCTTTAAAATGGGGGGCGAAATACCTAGATCATTAAAACTATTTTTCATTATTATCTTCTTTCATTATTACAGATACATTCATTATATTACTTTATTGTGATTTTTTCTAGGCCTGGGCCAGTTTATGGCTTTCAAACCCTTTCGGCTACTGGATTATTGGCTGCTTATCCCCGGCCTGACCTGCAATGCTGTTGCAAGAGCTTGCGCTGATGGCAATTGTACTGTGCAAGTATTTAAGGTACCATGTCTTTAATGGTGAATTTGGCAGCGAAAACAGGAGGACTGGAATGAAAAAACCATCTTATGATGAGTTTACAGATATGGTGGATAGAACAGTAAATCGCATCCCGCCGCGATTTTATGCTGACTTGTCCGGTGGTTTCAATGTACAGAAGCGCAAAAACCGGGATGGCGACTATTATATATTGGGCGAATACGTTGAGGGCGGTCATCTAGGCAGTTTCATTGCCTTTTTTTATGGTTCCTTCGTGGAAGTACTGGAAGATGAGCCATGGGAAGCCTGGGAAGAGGAGATCCTGGATACCGTCTTACATGAATTGCAGCACCATTTGGAAGCCCGGGCCGGAAGAGATGATTTAGCCCGTAAGGAAATTGAGGAATTAGCCCAAGCCCTGCGCCAGGGCTAGTCTAGTAATGGTTCGGTTTGCCTGCATTATATCCTCCGGCTTCTTCCCCACAATGGAGCACTCTTACAATAATTAAGTAGCAAATTCATATAATATCCCGGATAGCTAATCGCTTTATTGTTGCAAATTAAAATTCAATGATTCCCCTGTGAAAACTCATCTGATCCCTTAAAAAAGGTTAAATATATGCCCATCTTGCTATAAATAACCCCTCTAACGAGTGTTTTAGCGGTCTGTGTGGGCCGGTTTTGCGCGACAAAAGGGTCTATGCTACAATTTCGGATAGTTTGGTAAGATAGAAGAAAGCCGAGGAGG
>CAZHHJ010000039.1:0-16390 GCA_964531295.1 uncultured Syntrophomonas sp. | reverse complement strand
CTGTTCATAAGTTGATTGTGATATTATACTTATTCCGCCATTATCCTGCCCTGCAGCAGTATTGGCAGTAAAACCCTGCCCCAGCCGCAAATGGGCCTCTTCTACCAAGTTTTTTCCGCCTTGGCCCTTTTCGGTAATATTGATACCCAATATTTTTCCTTCCATGACCTGCCCCCCTTTTTAGCCTTGATGCTATTTATTATTATTTGTATAACTTCCATTAAAAAATGCATCCCAGCAAAAAAACTCTGAAACAGCAAAAGTTGCCATGGGGGCGGGTCCTGTCAACTTTTTGAAGATAATTTTGATTGCCGCCTACACTTTGTTATAATGAAGCTAAGTAAGAAATGATTGGGTAAAATTATGCAAAAGGAGGAAGAAGCTATGTCAAGTCCTATACTTTTTGTTAGAGAAAGAAAACAAGTAGGTCAAGGAGATAAGAAACCCCGTTTTGCCGTAGTCGGTATTGTGGGAACCGATCTTAAGATCAATGTTAACCACATCAGGAAATCAGAACTGGAACAAATAGCTGATAAAATTGATGGAGAAATCGTTTACCTGAGTAAAACAAAAGAAGATAATAGCAGCGATTAGACGGGAATTTTAGAAAGATGAGGAATTGTATTTATGCCCCTGATCCGCGAAAGAGATAGTAAAAGACTGCATATCAAGAGCAAATTGATGGGGGAATCCTTAGTGGGCAAAGGGTTCCTGAAATCCCTGGAATATGGACCACCATTCAGAGCTCTGCCAGATGTAAATGTCCTTAAAATCGGCGGCCAAAGCATAACCGACACGGGAGCACGAGCCGTGCTCCCCATAATCACAGAGATAGTACAAAATATGCCCCAACACAGGATGGTAATCTCCACCGGAGGAGGTACCCGCTCCCGCCACGTTTACGCTATTGCCATGGAATTAGGGATGCCGACCGGGATTATTGCCACCCTGGGTCAGAGTGTGTCCGAGCAGAATGCCCTGATGATATCAACCCTGCTCAACCCCTATGGAGGTATCAAGATCGGCCATGACGATATTCCCAAACTGGCTGCCTACTTGAACCAAGGCTGTATCCCCGTCATACACGGTATGCCGCCCTATGGTTACTGGGAGCACCCCCCGGAGGAAGGCCGGCTGCCTCCCAATCGCACCGATGTAGGTGCTTTCCTCTTATCCGAGGTGATCGGGGCCAAACAGTGTATATTTGTCAAAGATGTCAACGGCCTGTACACCGATAATCCCAAAACAAATAGCAATGCTGAATTCATCCCCCGGATCGGTGCCAAAGAGCTGATCGAAAGAGATTTAGACGACCTGGTGGTGGAACGTATGGTATTAGTATCTTTACTTAATGCCGGTAACACCAAGCAGATACAGATAATCAATGGTACCGTAGAAGGCAACATTACCCGGGCTCTTAACGGAGAACATATAGGAACTATTATCTATAAGGATAACTAAATCAACTGATAGCTTAAAAGTTGACAAGAGGAAACGTCCTCGCTGTCGGCTTTTTTATCCATGCCCAACATTTAAAACCCTCCTTCATAATAGATAATATTGCTTATTTCAGTTTAGCGGCGGATAAAATCAAGCATGGGAACGATTCTTGCTGTCAACCTCTATCATCGACCGATAGAAGTTGACAGCAAGCCGTCCCCAATGTCAACTTTTGTACTAGACCTCAACCACCCAGTCGAAATTGTCTTCAATCTGGCCATATTGTATGCCAGTCATGGTATCATAAATCCTGGCTGCGTATTCCCCTATATTTCCACCATTGATAGTGATAATGTGTCCGTCCCAGTTCAGCTCCCCGATGGGAGAAATAACTGCCGCTGTCCCGGTGCCAAAGGCCTCTTCCAGCTTGCCCTGGGCATGGGCATCGTAAATTTCCTGAATGGATATCTGTCTTTCAATGGTAGGAATTCCCCAGCTCTTAAGCAGATCCATGCTGGAATCCCTGGTAACTCCGGCCAGGATACTCCCTTCCACCGCTGGAGTCACGATTTCACCATCAATCTTGAAGAACACATTCATGGTGCCTACTTCTTCGACGTACTTTTTCTCCACCCCGTCCAGCCACAGAACCTGAGTATAGCCTTTCTTCTGGGCCTCCACCTGGGCTATCAAACTGGCCGCATAATTGCCCGGAGTTTTGGTATAACCCATCCCGCCTTTAACCGCCCGGACATAATTGCTTTCCACATAAATCTTAACCGGGTCGATGCCTTCCGGATAATAGGCCCCTACCGGCGACAATATTATTATGAATTTATAAGTTAAAGAGGGCCTTACCCCCAGATAAGGATCGGTGGCAATAATAAAAGGCCTTATGTATAATGACGTGCCCTCAGCTTCCGGAACCCAATCCTGTTCCTCTCTTACCAGTGCTTTAATCGCTTCCACCGCAAAATCAACGTCAAGAGGAGGGATGCACAGCCGTCCATTGGAAATATTAGCCCTTTCCATATTCTTGTACGGTCTGAACAAGAGAATCCTACCATCCTTCGTTTTATATGCTTTTAATCCTTCAAATATAGCCTGACCATAATGCAGCACCATGGTGGAAGGATCTAAACACAGTGGAGCATACGGCACTATGCACGGATCATGCCACCCCTTACCCTCCGTATAGTCCATGATAAACATGTGATCAGTAAAATAGTCCCCGAAGCCCAGATGGTTCTGATCCGGCTTTTCCTTGGGGGTTTGGGTCCTTTCGATTTTAATATCCCAAGCCATTCTTCATTTCTCCTTTCACGCTGATATATAAAGTCTATTATTTCTAGCGTTAAAGTTCAATCATTTATATCAATTGCATACAGTATTCAATAAACTTCAACACTTCCTTTATAGGGATTCTAGGGATTCGTGGATATTTCCCAAATTATTCACGGCCTGGCTCCTTTTTCCGGGCTGATCCAGCGGAAATTGGCAGCGAGACTGACATGGGTGACGGTTCTTGTTATCAACTTTTGGATTCCGTAGTTTAAGTTGACAGAAGAAATCACCCATGTCAATTTTTTAATGGTTTCATTTAAGAAAAAGATAACATTCACTAATGTCGAAATCTTCTGATAATTGGTTGACAATTCCCTTCCCTGTGCATACAATGTAAATACAGGATATAGGATAAAATCCAGATTTTGATCTTCACCCCCAAGATGAGGTTGGTTCTTACGAAAGAAAAGTTTAGCAGGCATTAAAGGACCCAAAAACGAAAATCCCCGGGTCTGGGAAAACCTCTAAAGGTTAGCTGGGTAAGAACAAAAACCAAAATCGGAAGGGTGATCAATATACAGGATGAAGGTAGAACTGGAGACTTGGGCCCACCTGGAAGGTGAAGGTTGGTTCTCATAAAAGAAAACTTTAGCAGGAAATCAGCGGTCAATGGATGAGAGTTCGTAGACTCGGGAGAAACTCTAAAGTTATCGCTTGAATGAGAACTGAAACCCGAATCAGAAAGGAAGAATTCAGGGTCGAAAGCGAAACTGGAAATCCTGACAATCGCCCTAAAGTTGAAGAAAAAGTTCGGAGCGAGAGTATTTTAGGAGGAAAGCAGACAAGTGGGTGTAAATCCATCCTGGCGGAATCTAAAAGAAATCAGCAAGAACCGGAAACTAAAGGGTGATTAATCCACAAGGGAGGTACTCAATGTACCCTAACCAATCTCCAAAGTAAGAGGGCTGGCATAAAACCACAATGCTGGCCCTCTTACATTTTCTGTGCAGGACGCGCAATCACTTTCCTTATCCTGCCCGGCAATGACCAGGTGGGTTGAACAGCACCCTTGACTCGCCATCGATGGCGGGCGGTATACGGAAACAGCTTCTTTATCCTAGCACCATGGCCGGGGGGGCAAGGAAACTATCCCCGGCCCAAAAACCCGCGTTTTATTTTTGTTATATTGGAGAAAATAGAACAGACCCTTACAGACCCGTTTTACACATGGTAATACCTTACAGGCTTTTATATCCCGTAGGTGATAAAATAAAAGCCATAAGTTCTTTTAGCCATGTGAGCAAGATTTTAAGGAGAATGCTATGCCCAAGCAGTTATTGGAAAAAATTTCATTCAAAGACATCGCTGGTATAATCATGGGATCCTTGATAACCGCAGTTGCCATACAATTTGTCATCGTACCCGCGCACCTGCTTACAGGTGGTCTGGCGGGTGTTGCTATCATACTGCATTTCGTCACTTCCTATCCTATCTGGTTGTGGTACATCGGCTTGAATATTCCTGTCTTTATAGCCGGTTATAAGCTGGCCAGCTGGCGTTTCACACTCTACAGCTTTATAGGCATGATGAGCCTTTCGGGTTTTCTAGCCCTGTTATCCCCTCTGAACCTGCAGTTGCCAATGGATGATATTCTCCTTTCCGCATTGCTGGGCGGAACCCTGAACGGGCTAGGCGTGGGGATAGCCTTGCTTAACCGTGGCTCCACCGGTGGTCTGGATATCATTGCCGGCATCACCCACCGCATATGGGGAATCAGCTTTGGCTCTACCATTTTTGTCACCAACGGCCTGGTTTTGGCAGCAGCCCTGATCTTCAGTAACCTCGAACTGACCCTTTACACAGCAATTACCATGTTTATAAGTGCCAAAATGCTCGACAGCGTTACCTCCGGTTTTATATCTAAAAAGACCGTGACAATTATTTCCGGCCAATCAAATGATATTGCTCAAGCCATTCTGCACCAAATGCACCGGGGCTGCACCCTCTTGAGCGGCAAAGGAGCATATACCGGAGATGCGGAAAACATAATCATGGTTACCACCGGCAAAACCCAGGTCCCCCGCTTAAAGGAATTAATTTTCCAAATCGATCCCCAAGCATTTATCACCATAACCGACACCGTGGAAGTCTACGGCCGGGGTTTCCAACCCTGGGACGAAGACGACGTTTGATAACTACCCATAGCTTAAGCTATGGGTAGTTATCAATTAATGGGTATTTGTTATATTTTTTTCACAAGAGGAATCTTTAAAATTATGCTTAATAAAAATGGTTAATAAAATTAAACCCCGGAATTTTCCGGGGTTTAATTAATGAGAATTTATATTTTAAGATTTTATTCCTCTACAATAGGGTAAGAGCCATCTGCACCATGAACCTCTCTTCCGGTAAGAGGGGGGGTAAAAACACATACCATGTGCATCTCGGATCTGGCGCGCAGGTAATGTCTTTCATGCCCATTCAAGACATATAGAGTCCCTTTTTGGATTGGATAAATATCGCCCTGGTCGATTACTTCAATTTCCCCTTCGCCTTGAATACAGTAGACAGCTTCGAGATGGTTTTTGTACCATATATAAGTTTCACTGTCGGCTTTTATAATCGTATGATTCAGGGAAAATCCCAGGCCGTCTTTTTTTAGAAGAAGTCGATAACTTCGCCAGGTTTTGGTGTCTATATCCCGATCTGTATCAATAACATCGTTAAGCTGTTTAACAATCATTATAGAAACTCCTTTCAATCTATTAACTTAAACTAGTCAATAAATGCCTTTCCTGGAAATGGCCTTTTCGCTTTGACTTGCGAATAAAAGCCTGTACTTTAAGGTCTTCTACGCTTTCTTTTATAATTGACAACCCGTCTAATAGCGTGTTTTCTTCTATCGTGAGTGCCGGCATTAATTTTATTACTTCGTCTTTAGCTCCTGATGTTTCTATAATAAGGCCTCGTTTAAAGGCCGCAGAACATATATGTTTTGCTAAACAATCAATATTGCAAGCAATACCTTGCATGAAACCCCGGCCTCGTAATTCTCCTTGAAGCTCAGGATGCTCTTCTAGCAGATCAGCTAGAAAATCAGCAATAATCTTGGTCTTATAGCGAATTTCCCTACTAAAACTCTGGTCTTTCCAAAAATTGAGGGTTTCTGTAGCAGTTACAAAAGCCGGGTTATTTCCACGGAAAGTCCCATTATGTTCACCGGGTGACCATATGTCTAGTTCTGCTTTAATAAGGTTAATGGCCATGGGCAAACCATAACCGCTAATTGATTTAGATAAACAGACGATATCGGGTTTTATTCCGGCAGCTTCAAAACTGAAGAAGTTCCCGGTGCGGCCGCAACCCGCTTGTATATCATCAACAATCAACAGGATGTCTTTTTCCCGGCAAAGAACTTCCAGCTGTTTCAGCCAATCAAAACTAGCGGTATTTAATCCCCCTTCGCCTTGAACGGTTTCTAAAATAATAGCTGCTGGAATTGATGTGCCGCTGGAGTCATCCTCCAAATATTTGCGGATATAATCAACCGTATTTATCCCTTCCTCAAAGTACTGATCAAATGGCATAAATACTGCATTAGGGAGCGAAATGCCTGCGCCCTGTCTTTTCTTCTTATTTCCGGTTACTGCTAATGACCCCAGTGTCATTCCATGAAAGGCATTAGTAAAACTAATAATGGTATCTCTTCCAGTTACTTTGCGGGCTAATTTTAACGCACTTTCAACAGCATTGGTTCCGGTAGGCCCGGGAAACATGATTTTATAACTCATTTTACGTGGGGTTAAGATAATTTCTTTAAATTTTACAAGGAATTCTTTTTTTGCTTGAGTTGCCATATCCAGGCCGTGAACAATGCTGTCAGAGGAAATGTATTCCACGAGCTTCTTTTTCATTGCCGGATGATTGTGTCCATAATTTAAGGCTCCTGCTCCAGAAAAGAAATCAATGTATTCCTTTCCATTAATATCTCTTAATTTGGAACCTTTAGCCCAGTTAAAAACAGCCGGGAAACTACGACAGTAGCTTCGAACTTCGGATTCTAATTGGGCAATAACTTTTAAACTGCTATTCATAATAGCTGAACCTCCTTAAATATAAGTGATTAAAATCGCATAAAAATAGCGTCACTAATTAGGGTCTACACTAATGGTCCAATACGCAGCATAAGCTCTTTTTCATGCTGCCCGCCGGGGAATAATTTCGTTGGAAAGCATTCCTGCTCTTCGATAGAAGCATTTAACTCTAGTGCTAACTTATGGTATAGCTTATAAGCGGCTTCATTGGAAGGATTTACGGTTATTTCCAAAAAACTAATAGTTTTCTTGGAGTTTTTTTTAAGCAGGTGCTTTAACATAGAGAGACCCAGACCACGGCGAAGAACAGTTTTATCTACTGCTACTTGCCAGACAAAGAGTACTGTTGGATCCGCTGGTAAAAAAAATGCTGAAATAAAACCGACAATTTTCTTGTCCAGCTCAGCCACTATACAGGTTTTACTAAAATACTTGCACAGCATGAGATAAGAATACGGTGAATTAACATCGAGCACTTTAGTGCCTTTAACTAACTCCCAAATACCTATACCATCTTCCTCAATCGGAACCCGTACATGGACCGATTGAGTGCTTAGCTGATGGTTATCAATAAATAATCACTCCCATTTTACTATTTTGGAACGCAAATAATCAGAGCTCTGTATCCAGATCAAATTGTTGAATAAATATTAACCTTGAAAATATATAAAGAGACCAACCTTTTTCTCCATATCATCCCTTTTGATGTGACTGGCAATAAGGTATATTGGTGAGACCGCAATTACAAAATGAAGAAATTCTAATATGCGGTTATTTTTACAAGAGATGAAAAAACCAAAGGAGCCTTTGGTTAAAAATAGCTAAACCTAATCTCCCTATTACGCTTACGAGGTTAGCTGACGGATTCGGGCCAGGAATAGCCCTACTGGTAAAATCCAGATTCACCCCAGTTATATGGTTCCCCCGTTCCCCGATTATATTTTCGAGGACTCAGCGATAATGACAAGGCGTTTTTATGAACTTGTTTACTGTTCCTGCATAAAATTATACAGTTTTTGGATTTTAAAATCAAACTCGAAAACCTGGGGATATAAGGTACATACTTAGCTGGATAGGCAGCTTGCAAGCTGAACTTGTATTTGCGGAAAAATATAGCCTTATACTTCATATAAAGCGCAGATACTCGCTCCCCATTACGGTATATGTCGTCAAATCATCTCGACAAAAATGACAGCGTAATAACATCCCGCTGTGCCATGGTGTCGTTTTCTGCAAAAATCAGGTAAGATAAAAGCAGATAAAAGCGTACAAACTATAGCTGATTCTATTAATTTTTTGTTACCGGCTTTTTTGCGAGAAAGGATGCAGCTTATGAAGAAATTATGGTGGAACTTGCAGCCATGCCTGACAACACACATCTCGTCAAGCTCATCAAGACATTTTATGAAGAAATGCTCCTGGGCCTTTTTATTAATTTTTATCCTAGCCTTATTCTCAGCTCCGCTTGGCTGCCAGAAGCAGGCATTGGTAAATGATATCAAAGATCCAGCTCCGCAGGCCCAAGATCAGCCCCAATCGCCTCAGCCGCAGGCCGATCTTCCAGCCCAGCACGTTCCTGCCCAGGATCCTGCCCAGCCAGTCAGCAAGACCCATCAAACCTTGAACTGGTATTTTGTGCGCAACAACGAACATAAAACGCCCCGCATAAATAATGATATCGGTTTCGAGCTGGCCGACTATGATGCTTATTATATTGGCAGCCAGGACCAAGTCATATTTTTGACTTTTGATGAAGGTTATGAGAACGGGTATACTGCCGAGATACTGGATACTTTAAAAGCCAACCAGGTGCCGGCCGCCTTTTTCGTCACCGGACCCTATGTTACAGGTAATCCAGAGCTGATCAAACGGATGGTGGCTGAAGGACATATTGTAGGCAATCACAGCAAAACCCACCCTTCCATGCCTTCCAAAACCAGTGATCCTTCCCAATTCAACCTGGAAATTAATGCGGTCGCCAAGGCGTTCCAAGATTTGATCGGAAAAGACATGCCCTTGTTTTTCCGTCCGCCCCGGGGAGAATACAGTGAAAAGAGTCTGCAGATGACCAAAGCATTGGGCTACAAGACCATATTCTGGAGTTTTGCCTATCAAGACTGGTTAGTGGACCAGCAGCCCAACCCGGATGAAGCCTACCAGAGAATAATGCAGGGTACTCATAATGGACAGATCATGCTCCTGCATGCCGTTTCATCCACCAACACCCAGATTCTGGACCAGGTGATAAAAGACATCAAAAAAGAAGGCTACCGCTTCGCCCCCCTCACCGAATTACAATAAAGCCCAGGGCTGGTCCTTCCTGTCAAGCTGAGCACAGCGAAGGATCTTCCCCCCACTGTCAACCCATTCCAAGTGGAACTCCCGGGCTGATATGCTATAATATTAATAGGTAAATAATGGAGGTCGGGGTTCATGCAAAAAAGCACCGGAATACCGGATACACCGGATTTTGTACCTTTGTTTTGGGACACGGATATTAATTCCATAGATCTGCACAATAATAGAAAACAAATTATACGGCGCATCTTGAATTTCGGCAACGAAAGAACCTACCGCTGGCTGTTCCAGGTATACTCCTGTGATCTCATAATTCATGCCGTTAAATATGATAAAAACATCGACCGCCGGTCAGCCGTCATGCTAGCCAACTATTTCGAAATCCCAAAGGAGGAAATCGAGTGTTTGAAAAATGTCTCAGGCCCGAATTACTTGACGTACTAGATATTTTGACAGCCTCCCCAGTGTTGGCAAACAGTGGTTTTTACCTGGCCGGCGGTACCGCTCTGGCCCTTCAATTTGGACATCGCATTTCAGATGACCTGGATTTCTTTACCGCCAATGAATTCAAACCACAAACCATCATTGATCAGCTAGCCGAGGCAAAACTTCATATAATCAATATGGATGATAAAACCTTGAGCATGCTGATCAATGCGCAGAAAGTGAGTTTTTTTCATTATCCCTACCGATTGATTAAGGACCTACTGGATTTCAGAGGATGTGCCGTTGCTCATTACCTGGACATTGCCGCCATGAAGATTATCGCCATTGCCCAAAGAGGTTCACGCAAGGATTTTGTAGACTTTCATACTCTGCTGGAAAACGCTTGTTCCTGGAACCAGATTATTGACTCTCTAAAAGATAAATACCCGCGCATCGAATACAACCTGCCCCATCTCATACGCAGTATAGGATATTTTGAAGATGCCCAACACGATGCCATGCCCCTGATGAATCGTGGAGATTGCTTTTCTATCCTGACCCAGGAAGAGTGGGATGAAATAAAGGCAGGTATCATTAGCCTGCAAAAAAGAGCCTTACAGGCCATTACTGAATAACCCCCCCCCGTAAAGCAGCATCCGACTGGGACAAGGGAATTTTCCCCAATGATAACTTGGAGGAGGGATTTACGAAATGACTGAGAAAACTACCTCGCAAGCTGATATCTATAATTTTTTTCACAGACTGGACCGCAGTTTATTCGTAAAAGGTGAATACCAAGATCTAGCCGCCCAAGATCATCCTCTACCCATAGGATTTGATCAAACCATTTCGCAACCTAGCCTGGTGCTAGAAATGACTCTGCAACTCGATTTGTACAAGGACTGCCGAGTTCTGGAAATAGGAACCGGTTCCGGTTATCAAACGGCATTTTTAGCAGAGTTTGCCGGGCAGGTTTACACAGTGGAAAGGATTCCCGAACTAGCCGCCCAGGCCAAGGAAAGGCTTTTAGCCCTGGGATATGACAATACCTTTTTCCAGGTAGGAGATGGCAGCCAGGGCTGGGAAGAATTCGCGCCCTATGATCGGATCATGGTGACTGCCGCCGCCGCCAAATCGCCGGATAGACTCATACAACAGTTAAAACCCGGCGGCAAGATGATTATCCCCATTGGTCCCAGCTTTGATCAGAAACTTTTGCTGATAAGCAAAAATGCTAATAATCGGATCACAAAAAAATCCCTCGGCCACGTGCGTTTCGTAGAATTCAAAGGCGAATACGGCTGGAATCGATAAGGGGGACATTCCTGCGGACCTGCTGTGTCCCCTGGTCTTAACTCATGCAGGCGCCCCCAGCTAAAAAAGTTGCCACCAAAAAACGAGCCCCAATGACAACGCTAACTATGCAAACAGATCGCTTTCCCAGTGTTCGCCCCAAGCGGTTGGCTCTTCTCCCAGCAATATGGACGCGAAAGTCTGCAGAGCCAAGAACGCATCGCCCAAAGGATAATGAAAGGCGCTCCAATTTTCACCGTCTTCGCCATCATGATTAGGGATAACCCAGTCAAAATGGCAAGCCAGCCGCAGTTCAGCCGGAGCGCTAGTGGAACGCTCTTTGATATTATCCAGGTCTGTAAAAGACAATATGCCCTTTTGGCGCTGCGTTCTGCGCAAGAGCTTACGGCGCATGACATCGATAATTATCTCACTTATATCAGCATTCTTCGACTTCAGCCATAAAACCTCCCGGCGTGATACAGGGGATAAAAAAACTTTCAGCATGGGCACTTCCGACATCTGCGGGGAATTCCATAAAACCTCAGGAATAAAAGGATTCCCTTCAAAAAGCACATCCTGCCCCTGCCTCAAAATATGCAGCAGTCTGTTTACATCCAGCCCCTGCAAATCTCCGCGCACGTCCAGCAAAATGAAATTATCCCGTCCCCTCATCTTCTCCATTTCCTCCCGGGAACGGAAATAATAATCTATACCCTCCCGTTCAGCGGGACGGGGATTCCGGCTATTGTACAACACCAGACGGTGCAGATTACCATATAGTTCCGGGTAAAAAGTTTCCAAAGCTTTACACAGCGGACCTTTTCCTACACATGACGGTCCACCCAACAGCACTAACCTTCCAATGTCTTCCATATATTAAACAGAACCTCCTTTCAATTTTTTACCTTTCTTGTATTTATTTATTCTCCATCCAAATCAGAAAATCCTGTTAAATATTCCCACAATATTACAGTTTTTTTGCATTTAAGCCTAAAACTAGGCCCATGATCATCTTTTTCTTCCAGAGTCAGGCGGAAAAGATAGCCTGGAGGTGGTCATTCTGCTTCCCACCTGATCCGTTGCTACATGCAGAACGACCGCTTTGCATATCACAAGTGGAGCACCCATCCTACTATCGTCCTGAAGGCCTACCACTGCTGTCATCCTGCCCCCCCGCCACTCTCATCCTGAGCGCAGCGAAGGATCTTCCCCCCGACGCAAAACAGCATCCTGTGTGAGAGAACTAAAATTGGGACAAGAGATCTATCCCCGCGTTATACAACCCCGCAAAAGTTGACAGCAAGAATTGCCCCCAATGTCAATTTTTTCATTATCCGAGGGCTGATAACAAAGCGGCCAACAATTCTGCATCTTTTTCCCCGGGGTGGTTTTCTACACCGCTCATAATATCCACCCAGCTTGTGTTCGTCCTGGCCACAATCTCACTGATGTTATGGGCATTTATTCCGCCCGCAATGATGACCGGCTTTGAAGACCCGCAGATGATCTGCGTACAGAAATCCAGGTTCAGCCGGGTGCCTTTATCCGCTGCCTTGGCCGGGCTGCGTGAATCTGCCAAGAGGGCTGAAACGCTGGTCTGGCAGAGTTCCATTACAATCGTGTCAATGTCGGCGGTGCCGAATTGGAAGATGCGCTCTTCGGCATCTGGAGGAACGGTCTTGATTACATCAATATTCAGTTTACGCAGGGTGTCAGCAATTTTCATGCTGTCCTGCAGCGTTTCCCGGTAATGAAGCTGAACCATGGAGGGCCGGAGGACAGAGGCCAGTTCGATCACCTTTTCCGGACTGCCGCCGGTGACCATGCAACTGCGGTAGGGAGGCCGTACTAATTTCAGCAGGGGCAGAGCTTCGGCACCGCTCAAGTTCCAGGGAACGGGAAGCGGGTAATCGACCACAAAACCCAGAATGCCAACACCTTGCTGCATGCACATCTCCAGGTCTGCTACTCTTTTCAAACCGCAT
This sequence comes from uncultured Syntrophomonas sp., assembly GCA_964531295.1. Taxonomy (GTDB): domain Bacteria; phylum Bacillota; class Syntrophomonadia; order Syntrophomonadales; family Syntrophomonadaceae; genus JAAYJK01. The sequence goes on along the minus strand of CAZHHJ010000039.1, from coordinate 3,567 downwards.
ATTTTTACTTTTATCCTACGCATCACAGCGAGGCCCCGGTTGGTTTTCGGCTGAGCGCAAGAAAGCACTCCTCCATGTTCCCTGCCTGCCACAGGGCGGTTCCGATCAGGACGGCATCAGCACCAGCCGCGATGGCTGCCTGTGCTTCAGCCGGGTTTTTGATGGAGCTTTCACTGATAAGTACAGCACCTTCCGGTTTTAATACTGCCAGCCGCCTGGTAGTCGAAACGCTTCCATCATCTTTTTCCAGCTCCAGGATATTGCGATTGTTGATCCCCACCAGCTTTGCGCCGATTTTTGCCGCCCAGCACATTTCTTCTTCGGTATGGGCTTCCACCAGAGGTTCCAGTCCTAGGTGTACTGCTTCTTCATAGAGCCTCATCAGCGAAGAAAATGTGTGCAGGGAACAGATGAGAAGGATGGCAACGGCGCCGCAATCCCGGGTGATCTTCACATCTTCCGCCCTGGTGATGAAATCTTTGCGGAGGATGGGAAGGGTGGTACCGGCTGCGATTTTTTCCAGCAGCTGAAGGGAGCCGCCAAATTCTTTTCCCTCCGTGACTACCGATAATGCGGGTGCACCGCACCCGGCCAGTAATTTGGCCGCTTCCACCGGATCTCTTCCCCGGAGCAGATCGCCTTCTTTGGGAGACCTGCACTTGATATCAGGGATGACCGGAATAAATCCGGATTGTTTCCGGGTGATGATCCCCCGGACAAATCGACTATTCATTGGCTTGCCCGGCAAAAATATTGGACATTGTACACAGCTGATTCAGCTTCTTTTCAGCAGCCCTACTATCAATAAGCTGATTGGCCAGGGCGATGCCTTCATCAAAACCGCTCACTTTACCGCCGACTTTCAATGCCCCGGCGGCATTTATAACGATCGCATTTCGTCTCGGGCCGGTGATTTCACCTGCGAATACCCCACGGATGGTTTTAGCGTTTTCTTCGGGTGTGCCGGTTTTGATGTCTTCCAGGGTGCAACATTCCATGCCGAAGTCTTCGGGCTGAATCTCGTAGGTGGTGATCTTGCCCTCTATCAGTTCATTGATTCTAGTTTTGCCCAACATAGAGATTTCATCCAGGCCATCCAGACCGTACACAAACATGGCATGGGTGTATCCCAGTTCTCGGGCGACATATGAAACCGTATCGAGAAGATCCAGGCGGTAAACGCCCAGGATGTGCCGGGAGGCAAAAGCAGGATTGATCAAAGGGCCGATGATGGTGTAAAAGATTGTTTTGATGCCCAGGTCGGATTCTGCCGGCAGCACCTTGCACATCACCGGATGGAACAAAGGCGCATAGATGAAGGCAATGCCAATATCCTCGATGAGTTTTTCAACCTGGGCGGGAGTGAGATTGATATTGACCCCCAGCGCTTCCAATACATCGGCACTGCCGGATAAACTGGAAATAGAACGGCTGCCATGCTTGGCGATGGGGATGCCTGCAGCCGCTGCAACGATGGCGGTGGCAGTGGAAATATTGAAGGTGCTTAAGCCCCCGCCGGTTCCGCAGGTATCCATCAAGTCCTCTGTAACCCGGGGCTTTAAAGGCACACAGTTTTCACGCATGGCTTTGGCGATAAAAGCCATTTCTTGCAGTGATGCGCCTTTCATCAGCAGGGCTACCTGAAAACCAGCGATTTGAATGGCGCTGACTTCATCATCGTTTATAGCTTTGATCAGCTCAAAAATTTCCCGCTCGGAAAGTTCCTCATGGGTGGTGGCCTTGCTTAAAATATTTTTATACATCGTGGGTTGCTCCTTAAATTTATTGCACCGCATCCGCCATGCCCTTTTTAATGCTTTTTATATATTCTGATACTACTTCCACACTGTCTTTTCCGCGTTCTGCAATTAGCTTAACAATTGCGCTGCCTATGATTACACCGTCAGCCAGTTTGCCCATGCTCCCAGCCTGTTCAGGAGTTGATATCCCAAAGCCTATGGCACAGGGCACAGCAGTGACTTCCCGAACCTGTTGCACCATTTTGTGAATATCGCTGGTGATCTGGCTGCGCACACCGGTTACACCCAGAGAAGATACGCAATAAATAAAACCACGGGCATCTCTCGCAATCCGGGTGATTCTCGCTTCTGAGGTAGGCGCAATCATAGAAATCAGATCAACTCCATGGAGCCTGCATAGTTCTAAGAGTTCATCATGCTCTTCAAAAGGCAGATCAGGAACGATGACCCCATCAATTCCACATTGTGCACAGCGCAGCAAAAACTTTTCTTTGCCGTAGGTGTAAATAGGGTTTAAATAGCTCATAAAAAGGAGCGGAACCTCTGTTTTTAGGCGCACTCTACTCACCATAGCGAATAACTCATCAGTGGTGCAGCCAGCTTTCAAGGCTCGCTGGTCGGCCGCCTGAATGACAATGCCTTCTGCCACCGGATCGGAAAAGGGGATGCCGATTTCAATCAGATCGGCCCCGGCCATGGCCATGGCCGGGATCAATTGCTCGGTGGTTTCAATATCCGGGTCTCCCCCGGTGATGAAAGCGATAAGCGCCGTGCGGTTTTCAAAGGCCTTAGTGATCTTACTCATAAATTTTCAACCCCCTGTATCTTGCAATGGCTGCTACGTCTTTGTCTCCGCGTCCCGAAAGGGTGATGACTATGATCTGCTCTTTAGCCATGGTGGGGGCCAGTTTGCAGGCATAAGCCACCGCATGCGCACTTTCAATGGCCGGGATGATCCCCTCCAGGCCAGCCAGATATTCGAAGGCATTTATTGCCTCCTCGTCTGTGATAGGAACGTATTTTGCTCTGCCGGTGTCGCAGAGCTGAGCGTGTTCCGGTCCGATGCCCGGGTAGTCCAGTCCTGCGGAGATGGAATAAACCGGTGCAATCTGCCCGTACTCATCCTGGCAAAAGTATGATTTCATGCCATGAAACACCCCCACGGTGCCATTGGCCATGGTAGCCGCATTCAACGGGTGGTCTACACCCAGACCGGCCGCTTCACAGCCGATGAGCTCTACAGATGGTGATGAAATAAACTCATAAAAGGACCCTATGGCGTTACTGCCGCCGCCTACACAGGCAACCACCGCATCGGGCAGTTTGCCTTCTTGCTCCATAAGCTGCTCTTTAATCTCTTGCCCGATAATCTTCTGGAAATCCCGTACCATGGTAGGAAAGGGATGCGGACCCATGACAGAACCGAGCACATAAAAGGTGTCATCCATGCGGGTAGTCCATTCGCGCATGGTTTCATTGACCGCGTCTTTTAAGGTCATCGTTCCGCTGCTTACCTTATGGACTCTGGCCCCCAGGAGTTCCATGCGAAACACGTTCAATGCCTGCCGTTCGGTGTCTTCTTTGCCCATAAAGACTTCGCATTCCAACCCCATCAGAGCAGCCGCTGTCGCAGTGGCCACTCCATGCTGTCCGGCACCGGTTTCTGCGATTACACGCGTCTTGCCCATTCTTTTCGCCAAGAGCACCTGCCCCAGGACATTATTAATTTTATGAGACCCGGTGTGATTGAGATCTTCCCTTTTGAGGTATATCCTGGCACCGCCCAGATCCGCGGTCATTTTTTCTG
>CAZHHJ010000038.1:0-16438 GCA_964531295.1 uncultured Syntrophomonas sp. | reverse complement strand
ATCGAGCTGCTGCATAGAATAATACAAAGATAAATAGAAATTGCTATTGAAATTTGTATACAAATTTGAGAAGATACAAGTGTAGGAATAAGAACCAGTGCTTAGTTGGTTTTTAAGTAAAGGCAGAATTTTCAATCTCTTATAAGGTAGTAAGGTTAGGATGGTAGGCAAAAGAATTGGGTGTTAAAACCTGTTCTCGCGAGAGGATGAGGTTTTTAGTACTATTCTTCGACTCCTGCGGGAGTTTTTTTATTACCTTGATATTTAAGGCAAAGGAGGCGAAGAAATCTAGTATCATTTATGGTGTTAATCACCAGCTTTATTACACTTCTTTTTGATACTCAGTTCAAAAGCCCTGCCCAGTTTTTTTGAAGTAGTATCGTAGGATGGATGAACAATTAAAAAGGTAGGATGGTAAGACGGTAGGTAAAAGAATGCGGTGTTAAACCGATATCCTGGTTGCGCTTTGCGCGAATGGATTCAGCACCATTCTTGGGACTCCTATGGGGAGTTTTTTTCTTGCCTGAAGCCAGTTATGAGGAGGAGAAAAATGCAAGAGTTATTAGCTAGAAAGAAATTAAAAAGTATTTCCAAAATGGGTAAAAAAGTCTTATCACTGCTGCTAATTATAGCAATGAGTGCTGCCCTGGGGTGTTCAAATAGCAGCAGTGAACCGAAACAGGCCGGAGTAGTAGAACTGAGACTGGCACATTTTTTTCCCAGCACTCACCCGGCTGAGACTGAACTGATTCAACCCTGGATCAAAACAATCGAAAAGGCCAGCAATGGACAGGTGAAAATAACCAGTTATCCCAATCAGACCCTGCTTAATGCGGATTCCATATATGCTGGGGTCGTTGATGGCACCACTGATCTGGGACTTTCATGTTTTTCCTATACCCGGGGCCGCTTCCCGGTACTGGAAGCTTTTGAACTGCCCGGGATCACATACAATAATTCCAAAGTTGCCAGTAAGGTAGCCTGGGAAGGCATACAGGAACTTAATCCCCCAGAAATTCAGGATACCAAACTAATGATGGTACTCACTACCGGCCCAGGAGACTTATACACCAAGAACCCGGTTCGTAAGCTACAGGATCTACAGGGCATGGAAATCAGAGCGACCGGCCTTAGTGCCAAGACTCTCGGAAGCCTGGGAGCTGTACCGGCAGCTATGCCCCAATCAGATGCCTATGAAGCTCTGACCAAAGGTGTGGTCAAGGGAAATCTGGGCCCGGTTGAAGTCCTGAAGGGATGGAAACAGGCTGAAGTTACCAGTTATATAACCCAGACCCCGTTCCTGTATAATACCTTGTTCTTTATTACTATGAATCTTGATAAATGGAACTCACTGGACCCAGATATTCAGAAAGCTATTGAAGCAGTCAACCAAGAGTACTTTGAACAGGTAGCTATAGGTTTATGGGATAAACAGAATGAGGATGCCCTCAAGTATGCAGTCGATGAAGAAGGTATGAAAATAATTACTCTTGCACCGGAAGAAAGCGATAAATGGATTAGTCTGGTCCAGCCCATTCAAGACGATTTCGTGACTAGAATGGACGCAGCGGGTCAGAAAGGGCAGGAAATACTGGATACCGTTAAGCGGCTGGCTGATCAATATAATGCCGAATACCAATAAGCAGAGAGGAGGACAGATGATATGAATAGGATATCCCAGCTGGTCAAAGTGATAAGTCAACGCTTGGATTATCTGGCCGGACTGTGTATTGTGGCGGTAATGCTGCTGGTAGTGAGCAATGTCCTGCTGCGCACGCTCTGGCATAGTCCGATACTGGGGACTTATGAATATGTGAACATGCTGACTGCAGCGGGTATAGGCCTGGCCTTGGCCCACTGCGCCTATCAGAATGGACACATCGCAGTAGATTTTATTATTGAACGTTTCTCCCAAAAAATGCAGGCAACGGCTGATGTGCTTACCAATGTTATAGCCTTATTATTCTGGACTATATCCGCCTGGTATGTGGCTAAATATGCAGGCACCATGATGGCCAGCAATACTGTATCACCCACCACCCAGATACCATTGTCCCCAGTGGTTTATCTGATTGCACTAGGACTCATGGCTTTGAGTCTGGTATTGTCACTTCGATTAAGTGAATCGTTAAAGAGGGCTTTTAAATGAGTTCTCTCACGACCGGACTTTTAGGATTAGCTGCTTTTATGCTCTTATTGATACTGCGTATGCCGATTGCTTATGCCATGGCCCTGGTCGGATTTGTAGGTTTTAGCTTTCTGACCTCGGTGTCATCAGGTTTCAGTATGGTAGCCAAAGAAATATATAACACTTTTTCTTCCTATTCTCTAAGTGTTATTGTAATGTTTATCTGGATGGGATTCCTTGCCTACTACTCCGGTATTGGAACCCGCTTGTATGTATTCGCTTACAAGTTGATTGGGCACTGGCCGGGCGGCCTGGCTATTGCTACTCAGATAGCCTGTGGAATCTTTGGTGCCATCTGCGGTTCCAATACTGCTACTGCAGCAACCATGGGGGCCATTGCCCTGCCGGAAATGAAGAAATACCACTATGATATGTCCCTGGCTACTGCCAGTATCGCGGCAGGCGGGGTGCTGGGAGTATTGATTCCTCCCAGCGTAATCTTTATTGTATATGGTATGGCTACTGAACAATCTATTGGCAAACTGTTTATGGCCGGTATTATCCCCGGTATCATGCTTATGTTCTTTTATATCATCACCATCTGGATTTTGACCTTGCGTAAGCCTGCCCTGGGTCCGCCCGGACCCAGGGCAAGTCGACAAGAGCGATTCAAAAGCCTGCGAGGCGGCCTGGCCGAAGTCTTGTTCATATTCGCCTTATCCATGGGCGGCCTTTTTGCGGGATGGTTTACCCCCACCGAAGCGGGCGCAGTAGGGGCGGCCGGGGTACTGCTGGTGGCCCTGCTGGGGAAAAATCTGGATGCCGAAGGTTTCAAGAAATCCCTTTTCGATGCCACCCGCACCACCGCCATGATTATGTTGATGATTGCGGGAGCTATGATATTTGGCCGCTTTATGGCCATCAGCCGGGTGCCATTTGAACTGGCCTCCTGGGCCGGATCGCTGCCCCTACCCCCGGTAGGAGTATTGGCCATCATTCTGCTTATCTATCTGATCCTGGGATGTTTTATAGATGCTCTAGCCCTGGTCTTGCTAACTATACCTATATTTTACCCGGTGGTGGTAAATACCCTGGCCTATGATCCGCTATGGTTTGGAGTAATTATGGTCATGGTAGTGGCCATGGGAGTAATCACCCCCCCGGTGGGTATGAATGTTTATGTGATCAAAGGAGTAGCACCGGAGATTCCGATAGAACTCATATTCCAGGGGATATGGCCTTTTCTCATTGCTTTAATCATTTGTTTAATAGTGTTAATAGCCTTCCCCGTCCTGGCTACAGCTCTCCCCTATGCACTAATGAAATAAAGTTGACACTGGAGACGACTCTTCTTGTCAACTTTATGCATTTTGGCATAAACAGGTGTCATAAGTTGAGTTTTTTTATGATTTGTATGCTATAGATTAATGGGCCAATACCATGTATTATAGAGAAAAAACGATATCTGAATATTATCAAAATGCCAAACTGCAGTTGCGACTGCGGTTTTTATACTATTAGCGGCATTTACATTATCTGGATGTCAGTATTTGAATGAAATGCTTGTTTTTTGCTGTTTTCCCGCGTAATATGGGCAGAGTTTTTTAGGGGGGATATTGATGATAGACAAAGCGATTAAAGGCCATCATCTCTTGGAGATGTATAAGAACCGTCTGGCCGAACTTAAAGCAGAACGGGATAAGCAAATGGCCCTCCGCCAAAAAGCTGAAGAACAGTATTGCTCATACCAGCAATACATTGAGAATGTTTTTGATAGTGTTACCGATATCGTTCTTATCCTGGATAGCGATGGCAGATATACTTATTTAAATAAGCAGGCGGAACAGATGATAGACCGACCTAAACAAGACCTGATAGGCAGCAGCCCTATGGATTTATTTCCGCACTGTGTGGGACAAGAGGCCTATACAGAATGTATGAGGGCTAGGCGGGAAAATGTGGCAGTGCATTTCGAGTACTATGAACCATACCTGGATCAATGGCTGGAAGTTAACGCCTACCCCCACCAGGACATTCTAGCGGTTTTTGTCCGCAATATTACAGAGCGCAAAGAGGCCGAAGAAACTCTCCGGGAATCCAAACAATTAATAGCTGACATTATCAATTTTCTGCCCGATGCAGCTATAGTAATCGACTATCAGGGCCAGGTCATCGCCTGGAATCAGGCGATCGAAGAAATGACCGGGATTAAAAGTGGGGATATTCTGGGGCATGATAATTACGCCTATGCAATCCCTTTTTATGGTGAGCGGCGTCCAATGCTACTGGATCTGGTACTGAAACCAGAAGAGCAGTGGGAAAGGGACTACCAAACTATATATAGAAAAGGCAAGGTCTTAATCGGGGAGAGAAATTACCATATGGCCAGGTTATCCGGTTTATATCTGCGAGGTACAGCGGCGCCCCTTTATAATTCCATGGCTGAGGTTATCGGAGCTATCGAAATCATAAGTGATATCAGCGATCACCGACATACCGAAGAGGCCTTGCGTAACAGCGAGGAAATGTACCGCCGGATAGTAGAAACTGCCAACGAAGGGATAGGTATGACAGATAGTGCCGGCACGGTATTCTTTGTTAACCATAAGTTGGCTGAAATGCTGGGTTATGATACCAATGAAATAATCAATATGTCAATATATGATCTTACTTTTACAGAGGATAAATCGATGCTTGATGATCTCAGACAAAGACAACAAAACGGAGTTAAAGAAGCTTGTACCATCAGGTGCCGACGTAAGGACGGTTCTTTTTTATGGACAATTGTTTCCGCCCAACCTATGCTGGATAATCTCGGGACATACCTGGGATCCCTGGGCATGTTCACAGATATCAGTAAAAATAAAAAGTTGGAGCTGGAAATGGCCCACCTAGACCGCCTTAACCTGGTGGGAGAAATCGCCGCCGGTATCGGCCATGAAATCAGAAATCCTATGACTGCCGTGCGCGGCTTCCTGCAAATACTGGGGCAGGATGAAAAGTATCTCCATGATAAGGAGCATTTTAGCCTTATGATTGAAGAACTGGACCGGGCCAATTCCATTATCAGTGAATTTCTTTCCCTGACCAATAACCGGGCAGTAAAGCTGGAACAGGGGGATATCAATGATATAATAGCAGCCATCCTACCCTTAATACAAGCAGAAGCTCTGATCCAGGATAAATATATCTGCATCAACTTGAGAACTATTCCTGATCTGCTGCTGGATGAAAGAGAAATCCGCCAGTTGATATTGAACCTAGTCCGCAATGGCTTGGATGCCATGCAAGCAGGAGGGATACTGACCATAGAAACATACGCCAGCAATAATGAAGTGGTTTTGGCCATAAAAGATCAGGGCAGCGGATTAGATGAAAGTATGATAGACCGACTGGGCACTCCGTTTGTTACCACTAAAGACAATGGCACCGGTTTAGGGTTGCCAGTTTGTTATAGTATTGCCGCCCGCCACCAGGCCCGGATAACATTTGAGACCAGTAATGAAGGCAGTATTTTTCATGTTACATTTAGCGTGTTGCGGGGATCTTCCCCATCTGGTTGATAAATTTTGGTACTTTGGGGACCGGGTTTTTATGGTCTAAATCATACAGCACTACTACAGGATTGATGGAATAGGGCTCGAGTTTTTCCTGCACCAACTGTTTTTCGTTTTCCAGGTTGGAACTGCCTGCTATCCAAATATCTACCAGCATTGGTCTTTCTGCTTCGGGCATCTGATCGACCCTCTCCAGGGCTAAAACACAAACCTTACAGTGGCTGGAGAAAAAGAGAATATAGTCTTTATTTATATCAATTTCAACCGGGCTCCCGTCTGCCCGGTAAAAAGTTGTCAATGTTTTCGCTTCAGGATCTTCTGGCTTTATATCCTCTATAGCTTTCACTTCATTATCACTATCTGTTTCAGTGCTGCCCGCTTTTTCGCCCTCGGGAGTATCTTTAAGCAGACCTTCATTGCTGTTCTCGGCAGCCTTTTCTTCCCCTGCCATGTCAGCCCGGATTGCTTCTTCCAGAACTGCCTTTGCTGCCGCTCCCTTATCAGCATTCTGGGCTGTACCCTTTTCTCTTGGCTCAGACCCTGGGGATACCTGGCCACCATTAACAATCGCCACCTTGCCATTGCTCTGATTTATTGTGTCAGCATAAGGCAAGAGCAGAATAAACAGGCCTGCTGCCACGATGGGGACTACAGGCATAAGCCTGGCTATATTTGATTCCCGCTCCTGATACCACAATAAGAACCATAAACTAATCATGATTCCGGCGGATATCATACAAAATATGCAAAATTGTTGGAGAATAAATGCCTGGACCAGCATCAGCATCATTGATGCAAGAGCACCGGCAGTTGCCAGCATCAATCCGTAATTTCTCTTCCCTATTTTTATGCAGATATAAATCAAGCCATATCCCAGTACCCCCAAATAGGCGATAGGAATTCCAAAAGGCTGACCCCAGGCAGTGTTATGCACCGTATCACAAATAACGCATTCATATTTCGTCAGGCTGATGTACAAACTATCTATCAAGCCCATCAAAGCCAGTACTTTAACAAACAGCTTATTGTTAAACAGGACTAAGGCCCCCCCTGTGCAATATCTTAGGAGTTTTTGCTTTTTACATACTTATAGTATCTTACCACTAGATTCCCCAGGGATAAAGCGGGTGTTTTTCACTGGCCAAAATCAATATAGAAATAGATAACTAGGAAAATATGCCGTTTTAAAGGAACTCATAAACTTTTATAGAATTTCATTTTAATTGACTAGCTTTTAAGGGGAGGAAGATATGAAAATTCACGGATCTCGCTACCTGTGTTTGCTTATTGCTTTCGTAATGGGCATAAATCTATTTTTTCTGCCTATTAACGGATATGCCGAAGCAGAAAAAAACGAAGTAAAAATAGAGCTGGAAGAGAATCCGCTTACCCATCGCCCCTATACTGGCACCGTATGTGGTTGGGCCGAAGGACTGGAAATCAAACTCAGTTTCCCAGGTATCAAAGAGGATAGTCTGAAACTTAAGCCTCCCAAGCTGGGTATCCTGCAAGGGAACTCTTTAGGCTGGAATGATAAGATAAAACTGGAAAACAACCGCGGCACTATAAATTATCTGCCCCCGCATTATCTGGCCGAGTGGCAGTTAAAAGAACAGGATACTCAAACTTTAAAATGGTATACCTGGGATACACTTACTTTCACTTTTGTGGATGCAGATGACCGGGAACAGGAAATAAGCGTTGATATTCGTCTTTATCGTCCTCCCGCGATTCTGACCGATGGAATGACAGGAGACGATAAGATCTGGGCTAAGTGTTCCCCCTACCTGCTTGAGCAAAAATTTGATACCCAAATATGCAGCTGCCGGGCCCTGGATGAATCTATAACGGCGCAAGCCCAGGCACTTCAGCAGAGCATCAAGGTCAAAAAGGAGGAATACCAGCAAGAGGGCATAAAGATACAGCAGGTAGATGTAGTAGCCCATGGCATAGGTGGCCTGATCAGCCGTTATTATGTGGAAGAAAATAAAGCTGCTGATACTGATGTTCGCAAACTCATTATGCTGGGTACTCCCAATCACGGTATCAGCATCAACGGCCTGCCTGCCACCAGCCTGCAGGAGCAGCTCTTCTCAGAACATGAAAACGGAACAAAAGAGCTTTATAAGAATAATAGCGATTTTCTGAAAGAACTAAATGAAGGGGAAACATCCGCTACTAACCTTAATAATAAGGTTGAATATGCTAATATTTACAGTTATTCGCCTTATCCAGGTTATTGTTCCGGAGACATGCTGGTAACTGCTGCATCCACCTATTTGAATGGAGTGCCGGGGTATGCTGTTTCTGGTGATGTACACTCTCATGCTTTCCCGGGAACCCCTATAGCGGATGACCCCCGGGTCTGGAAAGCTATCACTGCCTGGCTTAACCAGGAAATTGCCCGGCCGGATTTGGACCGTATCAACATCAGGGTATGCAAAGCCCAGGGAAAGGTGGTTATAAGAAAAATTGTTCGAGCAAACCATGATACTATGGATAATAAGTACTCCACCCAGCTTGCTGCAGGAGAAGAGCTATATACTGGAGAGGGCCGTTGTGTGCTCAGTTTTATGCTCAACGGCAACAACTGGGCATACCTCTACCTGGGCCGCAATTCAGAAATCGCGCTGGACTATATATCCCCTGAGCTTATGGAGGTTAGGGTTAAGCAAGGAAATGCCCGGTTTAACACCGTAAAAGCCGGTAGTCATTTTTCAGTGGTATTGGCAGGAGAAGACAATATTCAAAGAATCCGGCTCACCGATCGAGACACTGATTTCATAGTCTCCTTAAATGATACTATTGAGGTATATACATTTAGCGGACAGGTTTTCGCAGGAGCCATGAATGCCCGCCAGGACATGGAGATCCGCACTTTAAGGAGTGCCAGCGGTATTCTCTTGGATGCCAATAATAATGTTCATAATTTGCTTACCGTATCTGATCTCTGGTATGAGGATAATTTCTATAAATTCACCATCTGGGATAAAGTTAAAGAATATCTGGCCCAATTAAGAGAAAAAGCCATTATTCTTTTCGAAAAATGACCACGCTGAGGGTTCAATTTTCACTGCTACTATGTTGCTTCACAGTTTCCATGGTTTTCCCCGCTAGCCGCAGGAACCGTAACCGCCTATCACCTTTGGGTATAGGCTATATACCTTTTATATGCATCGGCCCATTTGGGGTTATCCTGCATGAATTGGACAAAAGTCGTGATCTGTTTATAAGTTTCTTCACTTATGTTATGTTCCATTTTTTCTGTATCTTCTAAGGTGTGATTGACCACACCTATAATCTTCAAAAACTCCTCGATTGTTTCATGGCGTTGGAGCAGAAATTCACCAGTTTCCCTGCCCTGCTCAGTGAACTCGATCACCCCGTATTTTTCATAATTTAAGTAACCCAGCTCGGCTAGTTTCTGCACCATTTTACTGGCAGAAGGAGGCTGGACATTTAAAGCCTTGGCTAAATCGTTGGTCCTAGTAAAACCTCTATCTTTACCCAGACGGTAAGCCATTTCCATATAGTCTTCCATGCTGGGGGTTAAGACATTTTCATTTTGTTTTAACAATGCATAACCACGGACCGTATAAAATTCTTTGTTTTGATTAGGCATATTTCATCTCCTAAGATCTAGTATCATATATTTATGCCTGTTAAGCCACCGCTATTACCATACTTATACCAGTCCCAGACCACGAGCTGATTGTGCTACAGCCAAGCATATAATGATACCGGTAACAGTTGGAATTAGGAAGGATATCCAGGTCCATTTCAGGCTCCGGGTTTCTTTGTATATAGTAAGCAAAGAAGTGCCACAAGGCCAGTGGTTAAGCATAAATAGCATGGTGCACACCGCCGTCAACCAGGTCCAGCCATTGTCTATAAACAACGCTCTCATGGCCTCCAAGCTGGAAAGTTCTAGGATAGCCCCTTGGGACATATAACTCATAATTAATATAGGTATAACGATCTCGTTAGCTGGCAGACCCAGGATAAAGGCCAGCAGTATGTATCCATCAAGCCCCAGCAAGCCGGCCAGGGGATCTAATATACCTGCACAGTGGGCGAGAATGCTGTGGCCTGCTATATCATTATTAGCGAAAAGCCAGATTATAGCACCAGCTGGAGCCGCTACACATATGGCTCTGGCCAGAACAAACAAGGTCCGGTCGCAAATGGAACGGACTATTATTCTTCCTATCTGCGGCTTTCTATATGGTGGCAATTCCAGGGTAAAGGAAGATGGCAAGCCTTTGAGTATAGTCCTGGATAAGAGTCTGGAAATAAGCAAGGTTAGAAAAACTCCCAACAGTATCATAGCTAGAATACTCGAAACCGCTATCAGACTATAATAGGCTTCCATTTCATAAGCGAGGAATATAGAAGCAATGGCAATAAGAGCTGGAAACCGGCCGTTACATGGGACGAAATTATTGGTTAGGACAGCTATCAATCGTTCTCGCGGCGAATCGATAATCCGGCAGGAAATGATACCCGCAGCATTGCAGCCAAAACCCATACACATGGTCAAAGCCTGCTTTCCATGGGCACAGGCCTTTTTAAAGAAATTATCCATATTGAAAGCAACCCTGGGCAAATAGCCCAGGTCTTCCAGTAAAGTAAAGAGGGGAAAGAAAATGGCCATCGGCGGGAGCATAACAGAGATAACCCAGGTCAGGGTACGGTAGATACCCTGAATAAGAATGCCATAGAGCCAATCACTAACCCCCCAGGCCCTGAATAATTCAGTCAATATCTCCTCCAGGTGGCCAAAAGCAACCGCCAAGATCTGTGAGGGCATATTGGCACCTTCGATAGTAATCCAAAATACTACTCCCAACAGGGCTATCATAATAGGGATTCCGAACCTTCTAGAGGTGATGATGTCATCAATTTTCCGGTCCAGCAGGTTGTGCTGCGGATTTTCATAAGTGACTACCTGGGACGAAATCTCCTCAGCTTGCTTAATGATGCTTTCCACCATTTTATCCCTAATATTGAAGCTACCTGAATGTACTACGCTTTCAGCCTGCTTTAATCTCTGTTTCAATTCATTATCAAGAGCAAGGTCAAAGCCCAGATAGTTTTTTATAGCATCTAAAATGTTATCGTCACCATCTAATAAACGTAATGCGGTCCAGCGAAGATTGAGCCTGTTGCCTAATAATCTTTCTAAAGGGGATAACAGGAGTTGGACTGCACTTTCCATCTCCCTTGCATAGTTTACCGTCAGAAAATACTTTAATCTTTTCCCCACTGCTACCCGGTATACCGCATCTTTCAGTTCCTTCAGACCTTTTCCGTCGCGGGCATTGGTTCCGATTACAGGAACACCTAATTGTTGGGATAGCTTGGGTAAATCAACATCTATCTTTTTTCTCTCTGCCTCATCCAGAAGATTGACACAAACCACCACATTACTGCTTATCTCTAATATTTGCAAAGCCAGGTTCAAATTCCTTTCCAAACAGGTTGCATCCATTACTACTACTGTAACTTCCGGCTTTCCAAAACAGATAAAATCCCGGGCTACTTGCTCTTCCACAGAATTAGCGAACAGGGAGTAGGTTCCCGGCAAATCAACCATAATAAATTTCTCGCCATTATACATATAACTCCCCTGGGCATTGCTTACGGTTTTGCCGGGCCAATTGCCGGTGTGCTGGTTAAGCCCGGTGATACTATTGAAGACTGTACTTTTACCTGTATTGGGATTTCCTGCCAGGGCAATTACTATATCATGGGAAGAACTCACTTTGACTTCGAACATTTCTTGCCAGGAACCCGGGCCGGTAGACTGCTTAGTAAGTCCCATTTGCGATTTCCCCTCCCCCTCTATAGCAATTCCACCAAAATCTGAGCTGCCTCTTCCGAACGAAGCGCAATGACTGCTCCCCGAATTTGGTAGGCAGTAGGGTCACCAGATGGGCTTCTGCGCAGTGATTCAACCAGGGTGTTGTTAGTCAGGCCTAAATCCAGCAATCTTCGCCGTATACTATCCTGGGCTTTTAATTGTTTAACCTTCCCGAAGCTACCGGTAGGAAGCATGTGTAAAGGAATAATATTTAGTGACACCTATAATCCTCCCTTGATCAAACATCATTTTTTTTGCCAAGCATCTGGAATTTTTAAGAAAAACATCCTGCATTTTGTATGCTTATTGAGGATAAAGATGTTCTCTCCCTGCTTGCCAATCTCAGCATAGGGTAGGGTAAGAAAATTACCTTCGAGTAACTCTAATTGATGCTAGTGTATGATTGCTTTGCTTAATCAGTGCTTGTATTATCAATTTTCTTATAAGGGGGGGGGCAAAGAACGGGTTTCGTAACACCAGTGCCGGGGTGCACCTTTTGCGGGCCATATGAATATTATGGAGCATATAGTGTTCATAGGGGAGTGAATTATGAGCAGAAGTTTGAATTATAAGAACGTAAGCCATAAGCGCTTGAATTGTATGAAGACGGTCATGCGCTCCAGGGTGAGCGAATTTGCCAAAAATAATAATTATAGTATTACGCTATGGCAGGTTCCAGATAAGGATATCGGCAGATGGCATATAAGGCTGGAAAGCAGCAAAGTGAACAAGCCTAACCTGGATTTCATAGCAAATATCAAACGCACCAGCAACAACCTGCTGACCATTGAACTCATTCATATGCCAGCATTTATCTCCACCGCCAGTGCAGTCAAAGAAGTGAATACGGTATATAAAAATTGCAGTGAATAAATCACTGCCAGGCGCGGGAGGCCCCTTTCCTGGTTGCCTGAAGTTTCCCCAGCCTGGTGCTAGGGTTTAAAAAAGGTTCAGGAGCCTGCCCATAGGAGGAGTCACTATTTCTATGATTCCCTCCGGGCACGTTTCCTGACGGCAATAGCATCTTATACTTATATACCGGTGTTTTCCCTTTTTCTTCCCCGTCCCAATCCAGGGCTTTGGGTTTAACCGGACGGATATTCACACAGACACACGCAATGAGTGCATTGGGCTTCATTTATGGCCGGTCTGGGCACGTAGATGGCTATAAAAAAGCCCGGAGCTCTCCAGGCTGATTCACTCATTATGCAAAATTTCATCAAGTTATTTCTTGCAGGTAGCACCGCCAGGGAATTCTTTTTATCTGCAGTTACTGTTAGGTTTGATAAGTAGGATGGCCTTCTGGTATAATGCCCCAGGAACTGCCATCAGCATTACGGCAGATTACTTTATATATGCCTGCATTTAGTATTATCCTCTTGCACAGAAAACATGGCTCGGCATCTATTAATTCTCCGCTTTGTACGTCATAGCCACAGAGATATAATATACCACCCAGAGTCTTGCCCCGGCCAGCATTTACTATGGCATTCATCTCGGCATGCACACTCCGACACAGCTCATAGCGTTCTCCGCTGGGTACCCCTTTTTCTTCCCGATCGCAAAAACCCAAATCACAGCAATTGGGGAGACCCCGGGGTGCTCCGGTATATCCGGTGGAAACTATAGCGTCGTTCTTAACAATTACTGCCCCGTAGTTTCGCCTTAAACACGTGCCCCGTGCGGCTACATTCAAGGCAATATTCAGGTAATAATCGTTTTTACCGGGTCTGGGTTTCAAAACTATCACTCCTGTACAAAATTCAGGTGATTTTATGTATAATTGCTTCTATAGTGTTATCGAAATTTCCTGCCAGGAATTTAATAGGACCTGCCTGAGGAAATATTACCTGATCTCGCTCTTGCCAAAGCCATCGTCACTATTAAGCTGCACTGGCTAGGAATGATTTCGGCTGTACAGCTCTCTGTTTCAGGTTTTATTGCCCTGCAGGTAATATCCTGCATCTCAGCTATCCTGTCTCATGGACAAGGCGACCCGACCGCGCTCTTTATCTATGGATAATACCCGCACCTTGACCTGATCACCTATATTGACTACATCCATAGGATGTTTTACATAATGATCCGCTAGCTGCGATATATGTACCATACCACTCTGTTTTAAACCTATATCCACAAATGCTCCGAAATCAACCACATTTATTACTGTCCCTTGCAGTTCCATGCCCTCTTTTAAATCATCCAGATTCAGTATATCTTCTCTGAAAAATGGAGTGGGAAGATCCTCCCGGGGATCACGTCCCGGCTTCACGAGATCTTCCACGATGTCTTTTAAGGTGGGTACTCCGATATTCAGGTCTTCTGCCATACCATGCAAATCAAGCTGTTTAAGTTTTTCTCTTATCTCATTTTTCCCTATGTCCAGCAAATTAGCATCTATCATTTGCAGCATTTTTTCAGTCATGGGATATGATTCGGGATGAATGGCTGTTGCGTCAAGAGGGTGCTCTCCCCCTGGCAGCCTTAGAAACCCGGCACATTGTTCAAACGTTTTGGGTCCCAGACGAGGAACCTTAAGTAAATCACGCCGCTGTTTGAATATCCCCTGCCCCTCTCTGAACTTAACTATGTTTTCTGCTACCGACATATTAATTCCCGCTACATAGCTTAACAGTGATGGGGACGCAGTATTCAAGTCTACACCAACATAATTTACCGCTGTTTCCACTACCGCAGCTAGTTTTTCCTCTAATATTTTATCATTTATATCATGCTGATACTGGCCTACACCAATCGCCCTAGGCTCTATCTTCACCAGTTCTGCCAAAGGATCCTGCAGCCGACGGGCAATAGAAACAGCACTCCTTTCCGACACATCCAAGTGCGGGAACTCATGTGCGGCCAGAGTAGAGGCCGAATATACGCTAGCCCCGGCTTCATTTACGATTATGTATAACAGCTTGCGATCCTTTTGCTCTTTAATAAAATCGGCTGTAAATTTTTCCGTCTCCCGCGAAGCGGTGCCATTCCCTATGGCTATCAAGCTAATATCGTATTGGCTGATCATACGGCTCATAACTTTTTTAGCCTCATCCACTCGATTGTGAGGCGGGGTGGGATATATCACTCCGGTTTCCAGCAGTTTACCAGTTTCGTCTATCGCTCCCAGCTTGCAGCCGGTTCGAAAAGCTGGATCTATCCCCAGGACTTTATTTCCCTTAACTGGAGGCTGAAGCAGCAGTTGCCTCAGATTTTTGGAGAAGATGATCACCGCCTGTCTTTCAGCCTTTTCTGTAAGTTCAGCCCTAATATCCCGCTGTACCGCGGCTTGAATCAGCCTTCGGTAAGAATCTCGCAAGGCTTCACTGACTATTTTCGAAGTGAGGGAAGCTGGCTTAAGAAATCTCTCTTCCAGATGATCCATTATTAGCCTTTCATTTACATCTAGCTTAACTTTTAATATATCCTCCCTTTCACCGCGGTTTATGGCCAGGATTCTATGGGCAGGAATCTTTTTCACTTCTTCTTGATAATCATAATACATAGTGTACACTGATGATTTTTCCGTATCGCGAACGCTCGTGCAAATGGATCCTTGACGGCGGGCAAAATCGCGTATCCATCCCCTTACTGATGGGTCATCAGCAATATTTTCCGCTATAATATCCCGGGCTCCTTTTAGGGCTTCTTCGATGCCTGGAACATCCTCGCTCAAAAATTCCGCAGCTTTATCAGGCACTATGCCCTGTAATGGAAATGACAAGAGATACTCGGCCAGAGGTTCCAGCCCTTTTTCCCTAGCCGCACTGGCTCTGCTTTTCTTTTTGGGGCGGAAAGGCCGATATATATCATCAACTCTGGTTATGGTGGTAGCATTCATAACTGTTTTCTGCAATTCATCCGTCATCTTCCCCTGTTCCTGAATCAGGCGAATTACATCCTGTTTACGTTCATTAAGGTTGCGATGAAAATTCAGCGACTCAGCGATTTGCCTTATCTGTACCTCATCCAGGCCTCCAGTCATCTCTTTTCGATATCTGGCAATGAATGGTATTGTGTTCCCATCATCCAGCAGCTTTACGGTGCTGCCAACCCTTTTGATATCGATACTGCTGGCCTGGGCTACTATATTTAAGATTTGATCCTGCATAATGCCTCCCGTAATATAAATTTTATATTAAAAATAGGTGTCAATAATCTTTTCTGCTAGTCTTCGCTCCGTCTCTGCCCGGGTCAAGAGCATCATAACCATTAAAAAGCACTGCAATTGCTCAGATCCCCCTTCCATTACCCTCTTCATGTTTTTTATGGATTCCATCTCCTGAAGAGCGTATTCTTCCAGACTGCTATATCGGTCCTTCTCTGTCTCCAGAACTGTGTCATATACTTTCTCCAGGAATTTGTCATCCTGTTTTAAGCCTTCAAAAAGGTGTGCAAACACTTTCCCAATATCCTTTATAGACAGCATCTGCTTAAGCTTATAAATAAGGATCAAAAGGATCATGTTATCTTTGGAATATTTTTTGTTTTTGGGCGGGATTAGAAGTCCAGCTCTAGCGTAGTTATTAATCATCGCTTTAGTTAATATTTTATCTTTATCGTTTCTTTTTAAACCGCCCATTTTATTGTCCATAAAGGTAGTGACTTGATCCATGTATAAATCAATATCAGGTATATCTGCTGTCCGAAGCTGAGCAGGGGATGAAATTTCCCCGATAAGATTGCGTAGATTATCCTTATTCAGCATAAATAGCCCTCCATCCATTTATTATCCGAAATATTTCAATAAATAAATATTATTATTTATTGCCTGATTACACAAGATATATTATTATATTAACATACCAACATGTAGTCTTTAAAACCATATGCGAAGTCAAGGGGGCTATCCATGCATTCTGCTGATCGGGAAATACCATCCATAAATAA
>CAZHHJ010000037.1:0-16741 GCA_964531295.1 uncultured Syntrophomonas sp. | reverse complement strand
ATGGAGTTTGAACTGATTGCCGAGTTGGATATTCAGGATAACAAGTACCGGGTTCTGCTGCCACTGGACGAATTCTTTTTTGAAGAAGCAGAAGAAGACAGTTCGGATGGAGAAGTTGAAGAAGGCGGAGTAGTAATATTTAAGGTAATGTACGATGAAGAAGGTAACGAATTTCTTGCTGACATAGATGATGATGAAGAGTGGGAAATGGTCGCCGATGTATGGCAGGAACTCGCAGAAAACGAAGATATTTAAATAAAAGAAGGAGCCTCAGGGCTTCTTTTTTTATTTAAAAAACTGCTGGTATGGGTTACAATGGATAAGTTAGACTATTAAATCATATTATAATTTATTCGAATATTAGCAGTTTTGGGGGATGGGCTTTGCTTAAGGGGAAGAGAAGAGTTTATTTTGGGTTTTTACTAATAGTGATGGCTGTTTTAGTAGGAGCAGGGGGATATTTCTACCAGCAATTCTTTCTGTCCGGCAAGTTTCTGCCCGGGGTAAAAATTGCTGAAATATCGGTACAGGGTTGCTCGCAGGAAGAGGCCCGGCTGAAATTGCAGTCATATCTGGATAATGCTTATGCCATGCCGGTTGTGTTTTATGCAGCTGATTATCAATACAACACCGTGATGGGAGATATATGCGCAGAGCTCAACGTCAGCCAAGCAGTAGAAAAAGTTCTTCGAGAGGAAAAAGAGCGGGATCTGCTGTCCAAAATAGCCGGCCAAATTAGATCCAGGGAAATTAAGTATCCGTTGCCGGTGTCTTATGGTAGCTCAGTTAAGCAAGAATTGCTAGCCGCCTGGAATGAGGCCTTGGGCCAGGAAGCGATAGATGCCCAACTTGATATGGATCCCAGGGAGGGACTTATTGTTATTCCCGAAGTTAGTGGCCGGACGGTAGATATGTCGGCCACTTTTAAGCAACTTCCCAAACGCTGGGAAGGACTGGAGCCGGTGAAAGCCAAGATATTTATTATAGAACAACCCCCGGAAGTTACGACCCAAGATCTTGAAGTTATGGGCGAATTGGCCTCTTATGTTACCTGGTATAAGGTAGCTGAAATAGATAGGAGCCATAATCTAACCCGAGCAACCAACTCGATTAACGGTCATATTATCAGAGCAGGAAAAGAATTCTCTTTTAATAAAATTGTGGGTCCGCGTACTTTGGCTACTGGTTTCCGGGATGCCCCGATCATCGTGGGTGATACTCTGGAACCTGGATTGGGAGGGGGGATATGCCAGGTATCTTCCACCTTATATAACGCTTGCCTCCTGGCGGGAATGGATATAGTTGAAAGGCATAACCATGGACTGGCAGTTTCCTATGTGCCGCTTGGTTTGGATGCTACGGTGGCTTATGGCGCCAGCGATTTTCGTTTTAAGAATAACACTGATTATCCGGTGTATATTCGAAGCCTGGCCGGGGGAGGAAAGCTAAGCATAACTTTATACGGACAGCTTGAATACAAGAAAAATATTAAGACCAGTCATGTGGTGGATGAAATTATCCCCTTTGAATATCGGGACGAAATAGATCCCAAATTGGCAACGGGTGAGAGTCGGGTTGACCATAAGGGCTTCCCCGGGTATGTAGTTAGATCTTTCCGCAGTTATTATGATAATGCAGGACAGCTTATAAGCAGTGAACTGCTGGCGCGGGACAGGTTTAAACCCTTTAATGAAATAACCTATGTGGGACCGCCGGGCGCAATAATAGACCCGCCTGAACCTCCACTAGAGCTGGAGCCAGATATTCAAGAGGATAATCATCAGGACGGGACCGACAACAATAATCCTGAGGCTGAACCTGAAGTAGGAAATGGCGAAAATCAACTGATTCCGCCTGAGAATGATTAAGCAATACCTGCCCTGAAAAGAGGTGTATAGAAGTGAGTGAGTTAAAGCTGATTATGAATCAAAAAATGACCCGAAAATTTCTGCTCTTCATATTGCTACTGCTGGGACTTGCTTTTGCCGCCTACAATATATTATTAATGCAATTCACTCCCATAGATCCTGGGGATAGTACCGCTATAGATATTAGAATAGCTGAAAGCAGTACTGCCAGTCAGGTGGCGGAGCTTCTGCACAGCAAAGGGCTTATCAGGAATGAAAATCTATTTTTAGCCTACTGCCGCTATAAAGAGCTAGACAGCAGCTTGAAAGCAGGTCACTATCGATTCACTCGCAGCCAGTCCTTACAGGAAATAGCCGCAGACATCTCGGCGGGCAAAGTAGTCACCATCTCTTTTACCATACCCGAAGGATATACGGTGGACAAAATTGGCAAACTTTTGGCAGATAAGGACATCTGCACAGCGGAAGAATGGCAGGCAGCGCTTAATAATAACTATGATTACGAATTTCTCCGCTTAGCAAATCCGGGCCCGGGTAAATCTGATCTGGAAGGTTTTTTATTCCCGGATACCTATGTGATAGCTGAAGACAACAGCGCTGCTGAGATCGTGAATGCTATGCTCAGCAACTTTGACCAGTTGTGGAGTACAGAATTTGAACAGCAGGCCTTGTATAAAGAGATGAATATCTACGACACTATTATCATAGCATCAATGATTGAGAAAGAAGCCATGGTCGATAATGAAAGAAAGACTATTTCTGGAGTAATAAAGAATCGTCTGGAAAAAGACATGCTTTTACAGATTGATGCTACCATTTTATATATCCTGAACAATGACGAAAAAGACATTGTATATAATGAAGACCTGAAGATTGATTCACCCTATAACACCTATCAATATGCCGGACTTCCCCAGGCCCCTATCGCCTGTCCCGGTCAGGCCGCTATTCATGCGGCGTTAAACCCGGAGCAGCATAAATATTTCTATTATGTAGCCCGGGGAGACGGAAGTCACCAATTCAGTAAAACCTACAGTGAGCATTTACAGGCGAAAGCATATTATATAGACTGAGTCCCATTCTTTGTTTAGCAATTTATTGAGGAGGCCCTGCTTATGAGATGTCCTGAACTGGTATTGCCAGCGGGCGATCTGGAAAAATTAAAAACCGCCTGCTTGTTTGGGGCGGATGCCGTATACCTGGGCGGTAAAGAATACAGTCTGCGTGCGTATGCAGGTAACCTGAGTATACCCGAAATCAAGGAGGGACTTGAATTTGCGCATACCCGGCAAAAAAAAGTCTACGCCACTGTTAATATACTGGCCCGTAACCATGATCTAGCCCAATTACCCGAATATCTGCAGCAACTCGCCGATATGGGTATAGATGGTCTGATAATTTCAGACCTGGGAGTTATGAAAATAGCCAGTCGGTATACCCCGAAATTGCCGGTTACCATTAGTACCCAGGCCAGTGTAAGTAATTATGAAAGCGCCCAATTTTATTGTGAACTGGGCGCAAAGAGAATCGTACTGGCCCGGGAGCTTTCCTTAGAAGAGATAATGGAAATAAAAAGCAGGGTTGATGCAGAGATAGAGATCTTTGTTCATGGAGCTATGTGTGTTTCCTATTCGGGCCGCTGCCTGCTATCACATTACATGGTGGGCAGAAGCGCTAATCGGGGAGAATGCGCCCATCCCTGTCGTTATTCATATACTCTGATGGAAGAAAAGAGAGCAGGAGAATATTTTCCTATTCACCAGGATGAAAAAGGAAGCTATATATTGAATTCGCGGGATCTCTGCCTTATTGAATATATTCCCCAGTTAATGAAAGCCGGTGTAGATGCTTTTAAAGTGGAGGGCAGAATGAAAAGCCCCTTATATGCAGCGAGTACAGCTGCTGTTTATCGCAGCGCGATAGACAAATATGCGGACCAAGGATGCGAATTCAACCCGGAAGAAATCCAGACCTGGCTTAATGAGCTTTCCAGTACTGCTACCAGACCTTTCACCAACGGTTTTATAGAAGGAGAATCCCCTTTACTTCAGGATATTAACAGGGCTATCCAAGGGGGGAGGGCTGATTTCTGCGGTATAGTGAAAAATTATCACTATGAAAGAAAAATGCTGGAAATTGAACAGAGAGCTAATTTTGGTCCAGGTGAGGACATGGAAATTATGCTGCCGGGACAGGGGATCAATAAGTTGGAGATTCCCTGTATGTATAATAAAGAAGGCCAGGAAATAGACCGGGCCCGGCACCCCAGGCAAAGAATCATGATTCCCAGCTCTGAGCCGGTGCCAGAAGGTTCCATTCTGAGAAGGGCAGGTGCCTGAAATAAGGGACGAAATATATGCCCGGGTAGCGGTCAAAGATATAGATCTTCTGACTAAAATCATAGAAGCCTACGAACATCTCGGTATTGTATCCACTATCAGTCAGAAGGAAGGGACGGTAGTTATCAGGGGTACAGCGGATACCAGACCTGAGCTTATCGACATACTCAACACTCTGCCATTTCCGGTAGAAATAATAAATAATTAACTGTATAACAAGCTCCTTGACAGCCAATTATAATAATATAGGCTTTACGAGGAGGTTTTTTTTTGATTAAAGGCCGAATCGCTTATCTGATGTGTTTCTTTTTAGTGCTATTCTTAATTTTATCCGGCGCTTTAGTATACTACCAGTTGGTAAAGGGGCCTATCATCGCTAGAGAAGCTGCGGCTATGAGGAATAAACAGATTCAGATTAAGGAATGGTCCCGGGGCGAAATTTATGATCGTAATCATCTACTCTTAACGGAAAGTGCTGTCACGGCCGCGCTTTATTGTTTGCCCCGGGATATAAACGCCGGCAGCAGTATGCCAGCCAATGATGAGCAAAGAATTGGTGAGGCAGCGAAAATCTTGGCCACCTGTCTTAAGCATTGCAGCAGCACAGAAATTAAATTAAGACTGGAAAAAGCCAATGCATCCGGAGGAAATATTATAAGAATTAAGGCCGGTCTGGACCAGCAGGAAGTAGAGGCCATACATGATGCTGGGCTTAGCGGGGTAATAGTTGCCCCGGTTTTAAAAAGATATAGAGAAGATGGTTTTTGTGCCCATCTCCTGGGTTATGTGGGGAAAGGCGAGGATAGTTCCGGCAAAGCAGGGTTAGAGAAACTGTATAACGACATTCTGGAAGGAAGTAACCCTGGCCAGGAGATAGTATCAGTACAGGATGCACGTGGGATTACCATTCAGGGCCTAATGTTTCGTATGCGGCAGGAACAGGATAGGGAAAAAAGCAGTCTGGTTTTGACCATAGACAGCCGAATTCAGGAAGTGGTTGAAAAAGCTATGAATGAAAAGGTTTCCAAAGGAGCGGCCGTGGTTTTGGATGTGAAAAGCAAAGAAGTGCTAGCAATGGCCAGCAGACCAACTTTTAATCCTTATGCAGATATAGAAAAGTTAATTGAAGAAGACGGGCGCAGTATTCTGAGCAACCGGGCTTTAAACAGGTACCATCCAGGATCTATTTTTAAGATATTGCTTGCTTCGGCAGCTCTGGAGGAGGAAGCAGTTGGATGGGAAGATGAATTTTATTGCTCGGGCAGCTACAGATTTTCCGAGGATCTTTCCATTTCCTGCTGGAAGGAAGAAGGCCATGGACAGCTGACTTTCCCGGAGGCATTTGCCATGTCGTGCAATCCTTCTTTTATTGAAATAGGCTTGAGGCTGAATAGAAACCGACTTTTGGACTATGTGGAGAAATTTCATATAACTGATGAAACTCTTTTAGGTTATAACGGTAACAGAGACTATTCTTATGTGAACATCGAACCGGTGAAACCCGCACTTGCCAATGCCTGTCTGGGACAGCAGGGGGTAATGCTTACCCCACTGGAGATTGCTTCCCTGATCGCAACCATAGCTGATAACGGTCAGTGGGCACCCCCTTCACTGCTCCGCTATTCGGTAAATAAGCAAGGAATTAAGAAATCTCTTAATAATATCGATAAAGAACAGGTTATAAGTGAGAAAACAGCCCGGATAGTGCAGGACTTGATGACAAGGACGGTGAATGCAGGTACAGGAAAAACTGCTGCCCTGAAGACCGTACCGGTAGCAGGTAAAACTGCCACCAGCCAGGAGGGTATAGTTAGAAGTGAGGATAAAGAAAGAGAGATTTTAAATACCTGGTTTGCGGGTTTCTTTCCAGCCGACAAACCCCGCTGGGCTGTTGTAGTACTGGTAGAGGATGGAACCTCGGGTGCAGCTGATGCCGCCCCAGTTTTCAAAGAAATAGCCGAAGGCATCCTGGACCTATAATGAGGACATTCCATGGCATGGGGACATTCCTGCATACTGGGAGCCTTAAGCAGGTGTGTCCCCGTTCCTCAAGATGACTGGCGTGTCCCCTATCCTTAGTCTAAGATATTCAATGCACTTACCTTCTACCTGCAGCGGAGGAATAATTCTCCGCTGCTGACTCTGGTACGGGGACATACTCCTATCATCTGGATGTTCATGCTCCACAGCTGTGCCCCTGTTCCTAACCCCGAGATCAGCATTATTCTGCCCCCATTCGTTGGCCGGATGTGCCTCCTTTCTTAGATCTCCTAAAAGATCCTTGACCATTATTGACTAAAGGGGAATGTGGTATTATAATTTATATAAGATATCAAATATGATATTTTATGGAAGTAATATTAGAGATATCTGTAGAATTAAGAACAAGCACTTTTAAGGAGTATGATTATCGGGTAATTATCGACAATAGGAAAAAAGGGAGGTTGACAATATGCCGAAAGCAGTTGGAATTGACCTGGGTACAACTAATTCAGTTGTAGCAATAATAGAGGGTGGGAACCCCACCGTTATAGTGAACGCCGAAGGATCAAGAACTACCCCTTCGGTTGTTGCGTTTAAATCTGCTAATGAAAGATTAGTAGGACAGGTAGCCAAGCGGCAAGGGGCTTTAAATCCGGAAAAGACTTTTTACTCAGTTAAAAGGTTTACCGGCCGCCGCTACTCGGAAACGGAAAATGAAAGGGAATTGGTGCCTTACACTATTACCAAAAGTAAAGATGATTCGGTTCGCTTTAAGGTTGATGAAAAACTCTATTCTCCAGAAGAAATATCCGCTATGATTTTACAGAAATTGGTTGAGGATGCCTCTCAATATCTGGGGGAAAAGATAAATGATGCGGTAATTACTGTACCTGCTTACTTTAATGACGCTCAGCGTCAAGCTACTAAAGATGCCGGGAAAATTGCGGGATTAAATGTGCTGCGGATTATCAACGAACCTACCGCAGCTGCTCTGGCTTATGGTCTGGACAAGAAGAAAAATGAAACCATACTAGTTTTTGATCTGGGTGGAGGTACTTTTGATGTTTCCATACTGGAAGTCGGGGATGGGGTATTCGAAGTGAAGTCGACCAGTGGTGACACCCATCTGGGAGGCGACAATTTCGATAAAGCCATAGTCAATTGGATGTCTGATGAGTTTATAAAGGATTCTGGCATCGATTTAAGGAAGGACAAACAGGCTTTGCAGCGTCTTACCGAAGCGGCAGAAAAAGCTAAAATGGAGCTTTCCAGTATGATGGAAACTCATATCAGTTTGCCTTTTATTACTGCCGATGCCAGCGGCCCCCAGCACCTGGATATGAAATTAAGCCGGGCTAAGTTTGAGGATTTAATACATGATCTATTGGAACGCCTGCGGGCGCCGGTTGAAAATGCTATAGAAGATGCCGGGCTTACTGCTGTAGACATAGAAGAAGTAATCCTGGTGGGAGGGTCTACCCGGGTCCCGGGTGTGCAAAAGATCGTAGAGGATATTACTGGTAAAAAACCCAATCTAGGAGTTAATCCAGATGAAGTGGTTGCTGTTGGTGCTGCTATCCAGGCCGGGGTACTGGCCGGGGAAGTGAAAAACGTAGTTCTGCTGGATGTTACTCCCTTATCCCTGGGGGTAGAAACTATGGGCGGGATCATGACCAGGATCATCGAGAGAAATACCACCATACCAGTAAGACGAAGTGAAGTGTTTTCAACCGCGGAGGATAATCAGCCGGCGGTGGATATCCATGTTCTTCAAGGAGAGCGTGAAATGGCAGTGGACAATCGTACTCTGGGGCAGTTCAAATTGGAGGGCATCCCTCTGGCGTCCCGGGGTATGCCCCAGATAGAAGTAACTTTCGATATAGATGCCAATGGGATTTTGCAGGTCAGTGCCAAAGACAAGAGTAGCGGCAAGGAACAAACGATTACTATCAGCGGGTCTTCCAATCTGGATGAATCCCAAATTGATCGTATGGTTAAAGACGCCGAGAAATTCCAGGAAGAAGACCGTAGAAAAAAGGAAGAAAGCGAAAAATTGAATGAGGCCGATGCGGCAGTTTATAGGGTGGAAAGGCAGTTAAAGGAAAACGATACTGGTTTACCAGCCGGTGAAAAAGCAAAGGTTGAAAGAGTTTTGGAAGACATTAAAGAGGCTATTAAAGAAAAAGCTCCCGCCGTTAAAATCGACCAACTCATTTCTGAGCTGGAGTCAGCAGCCCAGATTTTATATCAACAGGCCCAAGCCGGACCCAATGCCCAGGAGAGCAGTGAAGAGGCGGATAAGGTTATAGATGCCGAGTATGAGGAAAACTAAAAGACAATTAGCAACGGAGGCTGTTCAGAATGGCAGTAAAATATCAAGATTACTATGAGGTTCTGGGAGTGGGAAGAGATGCCAGTGCCAAAGATATCAAGGCAGCTTATAGAAAACTGGCTCGCAAATGGCATCCGGACCTGCATACAGGAAAGAAAAAGAAGGACGAAGCAGAAGAAAAGTTTAAACAAATTAATGAAGCCTATGAGGTGCTCAGCAACCCGGAAAACAGGTCAAAATATGATCGTCTGGGTAAAAACTGGCGTAACGGAGATAATTTCACTCCCCCCCCTGAATGGGGGGAGGGTGTTCATTATTACCGCAACGGTGACGGCGATCTGGGTGGATTCAGTGATTTCTTTGAAACCTTTTTTGGTGCTGGCGGCAGAAGGACAGCCGGACAGGCTCAGGGAGGATTTGATAGCAGACCTATACGGGGTCAGGATATAGACAGCGAAATAGAAATTACGTTGGAAGAGGCTTATCATGGTGGTACCCGCTCCATAAGTCTTAGCTCCAATAAAACTTGCCCCGAATGTCAGGGACAAGGAATTGTTGATCGCAGGTTTTGCAGCCGATGTGGAGGCACAGGAAATATACCTGAGAGAAAAAACCTAGAAGTAAAAATTCCCTCCGGGGTGGGTGAAGGCAGTGTTATAAGACTCAAGAATCAAGGCGGAGAGGGCTATGCAGGTGGAAGCAGGGGCGATTTGCATCTGAAGGTGCGCATAAGTCCTCATCCGATATTTACTTTAAAAGGGCATGACCTGGAATCTGAAGTTGCGCTCCGGCCTGAACAAGCTGTCATAGGGGATAAAGTGAGCGCAGTTACTATTGATGGAAATGTTAATGTTACGATTCCAGCGGGAAGTCACAGCGGACAAAAAATGCGGCTCAAGGGGAAAGGAATGCCCAAAAAAGGAGGGGGACGCGGTGATCAATATTTGCTGCTTAAGATCGATATACCGCAGGACCTCGGCGAAGAGGAAAAACATTTATATGCCAGTTTAAAGGACTTGCGAAGGAAGTAGGTACAGATATGAGGATGCTAAGGATATATTGCCATACCGCTTATGATAAACTTCCGATTTCCGAACTGGATATCCATCCACAACTCCTGGATATTCTGGAGGAATTGGGGATAGTCGATATAAAAGATGATTGTATTGAATTCCAGGACAGTCGGCGTTTGTATAAAATGCTGCGTTTGAAAGAGTTCCTGGGGATCAATTTTAATGGAGCGGCAGTTATTGTTGATTTGCTGCAGAGAATAGATGAACTGGAAGAGGAGCTGGAACGTTTAAAAAGAGAGGTGAAATAGGATGAATATGGAACGGCTAACGCAAAAATCCAGGCAGGCCCTGGCTTCTGCCCAGCAATTAGCAGCTGAGAGACACCAGCAGGAAGTCAGCGGCAAACACCTGATGGCAGTACTGATTAAGCAGGAAGATGGTATTACTCCCCGGCTTCTGGAACAAGCGGGCATAAATACAGCCAATTTTGAGCAACGGCTTGCGCAGCTACTGGACAAAGTGCCAGCCGTACATGGCTATGAGAGCCAAGTTTATATGAGTTCGGCCCTGGCCAGGGTACTGGGTCAGGCCGAGAAAGAAGCGTCAGACTTAAAAGATGATTATATAAGTGTTGAACATATTATCCTGGGTCTGATAGCTGAAGGTGAAAACGACTTGAAAGCCCTATTTGCACAGCTAGGTTTATCCAGGGAATTACTCCTGTCAGCATTAAAGCGAGTGCGTGGTTCTCAGCGGGTGAGCAGTGACAATCCGGAGGATAGCTATGAAGCTTTGCAGAAATATGGACGAGACTTAACCAGCTTGGCCCGGGAAGGAAAACTGGATCCGGTGATAGGGCGGGATGAAGAAATACGCCGGGTAATGGAAATACTATCCCGCCGCACCAAGAACAACCCGGTATTGATCGGGGAACCAGGGGTGGGGAAAACTGCCATCGCAGAAGGCCTGGCGCGCAGAATTGTTACCGGTGATGTGCCCGAGGGACTGAAAGGCAAGCAGCTTATATCGTTGGATATGGGATCTTTGGTAGCAGGAGCCAAATATCGAGGTGAGTTTGAAGAGCGTCTAAAAGCAGTTTTAAAAGAAGTGGAACAATCCAGTGGTCAGATAATCCTGTTTATTGATGAACTGCACACGGTTATAGGTGCAGGAGCAGCCGAAGGAGCCATGGATGCCAGTAATCTCTTGAAACCCATGCTGGCCCGAGGAGAACTGCGGGCCATAGGGGCTACTACTCTGGATGAATATCGTAAACATATTGAGAAAGATGCCGCTTTGGAAAGGCGTTTTCAGCCAATTATGGTTAATCCGCCTTCGGTGGAAGATACCATATCCATTCTTAGAGGTCTTAAAGAGCGTTATGAAGTACACCATGGGGTAAGGATACAGGATTCAGCTCTGGTAGCTGCGGCAGTGCTTTCAGATCGTTATATATCAGATCGCTTTTTACCGGATAAAGCCATCGACTTGATGGACGAAGCGGGCGCCAAGCTGCGTACCGAGATAGATAGTATGCCAGCGGAATTGGACGAAATAACCCGCCGTATCATGCAGTTGGAAATAGAAGCTGCGGCTCTGGAGAAAGAAAAGGATGATGCCTCCAAGGAAAGACATGAGAATATTTTAATGGAACTGCAGGATTTGAGAAGTGAATCAGATTTGATGCAGGGACAGTGGGAGGCTGAAAAAGCTGCTATTACAAGAGTTCGCGATATCAAGCGAGAAATGGATGAATGCCGTACCGAAATTGAAAAGGCAGAGCGAGACTATGATCTGAATCGGATAGCTGAACTCAAATACGGAAAAATGAATGAGCTGGAACGCAAATTAAAAGAAGAAGAGGAACTGATGCTGGATAAGCAGGGCAAGCGCTTATTAAAAGAGGAAGTAGACGAAGAAGATATTGCCCGGGTAGTGAGCCGCTGGACTGGCATACAGGTGAGCAGGTTGTTGGAGGGGGAAAAGGAAAAACTTATGCACCTGGATGACATACTCCATGAGCGGGTTATCGGGCAGGATGAAGCAGTGACAGCTGTGGCTGACGCGGTACTGCGTTCCCGCAGCGGACTAAAAGATCCCAACCGGCCCGTAGGCAGTTTTATATTCCTGGGACCCACCGGGGTAGGAAAGACTGAACTCAGTAAGGCCTTGGCGGAAGCTTTGTTCGATAACGAAAAGAGCATTATCCGTTTAGATATGTCAGAGTATATGGAAAAACACAGTGTATCCCGACTGGTTGGGGCTCCTCCCGGATATGTCGGTTATGAAGAAGGAGGACAACTAACCGAAGCAGTGCGCCGTAAGCCATATTCAGTAGTTCTTTTCGATGAAATCGAAAAAGCTCATTATGATGTTTTTAATATACTTTTACAGATACTGGATGATGGCCGTTTAACCGATGGCAAGGGGAGAAGAGTTGATTTTAAAAACACTATAATAATTATGACCTCAAATATTGGCAGTCAAGAAATTCTAAATTACCAGGAGCAGGGTGGCAGTTATGAAGAGATGAAAGAACGGGTTTTGGGCTTGCTGAAGATGAATTTCCGGCCGGAATTTCTGAACCGGATTGACGAAACCATAGTATTCCATGCTCTGGATAAAAGACAGATTGAAGAAATTGCCGGTATGCTGCTTAAGAATTTGGCCCTTCGTTTTCGCCAGACGGTTCGAGGTCTGCTTACCTGGGATGGAAAAGCTTTGGATTACCTGGCCCGAAAGGGTTATGAGCCGGCATATGGCGCCCGGCCATTAAAACGATTTATTCAACAGGAAATCGAGACCTTACTATCCAGAAAAATCATTGCCGGTGAAATTGGACCAGATGACCTGGTGAACATCAGTGTGGACGATAATGCCATAGTTATAGAAGTAGAGCAGAATTGAATATTTTAACCGTCAGTCTGTTACATCAGGCCTAAAAAACACAAATTCTAAACACAAATTCTGTCGCATTCGAATTTATAAATATCTGCTATAGCATTGTGAAGCAATGTTTCCACAGGAAATTTTTCTATGGCTTGCATTAGCAATGAACAAGAATTACAATTATATAAGTTTTCCGGATTTAATGATAGGAGGTGAACAAAATTGATAACTAAAGACATGATCATAAGAGATATAGTTGAGAAATATCCTCAGACCCTGCCTGTGTTCGGACAGTTCCAGATGGGATGCTTGGGTTGCAGCGGTGCTCTATTTGAAACCCTGGAACAGGGAGCCGTAGGACATGGAATCGATGTTGATGTCATGGTCAAAGCATTGAATCAAATGATAGCCCCTAAAAACTAAGATTCCGCTATATTATCAACTTGATTAATAAATGAATAAAGATGCTATCAGAGCAGTTTAGCTGCTGGAACAGCGATATTTGTAGCGGAGAATGCATTCTCCGCTACAGGTCTTTTTATCATAACAGTGAAGTTGTCACCGCATGGAGAGCTCTGGATTATGGATGATCCAGAATGGCAGTTTGTACTTCCATAGGCTAGGAGAATGGAATCGGATTATACTATTCTTATAGCACGGTAATAAATTTTTAAATATAGCTTATAAAGGTATTGATATCCTGGGTGTCTAATTATTAAAGTTACTGGAGGGGATAAAGTATGGGCGAGGTTTTACTTATTATTCTTTTAGCAATAATTTGTCTAATAAGCAGGTCATATGCTTACCAAAAAAGCAGATCCAGAACCACTTTTCTTTCGGCAGCTTTAATATTTATTTTACTTTTGGGAGGTTGCAGCGGACAGGAATCCAGCGGGCTTAAACAACAGGCCCAGGATGAAGATATCTTGGAAGTTCATTTCCTGGATGTTGCACAGGGAGATAGCATATTAATAAAAAATGGATCTAAAGTCATGCTGATAGACACTGGTGATAAGACCAAGTGGATACGATTAAATAAATATCTAGATCAACAGGGCATAAAAAGAATAGATTATCTTATAGGCAGCAATCCTCTTAAAGAACACATTGGAGGAATGTGCGAGGTGATTAATAATTTTGAAATAAGCAGGATCTTAGTGCCCCAGATCTATTGTAAGAATAAAGCCTATAAAGATTTACAGATGGAGATGCTGGCTAAATACATCAAGCCCATCAAACCGGAAACAGGGAAAAATTATCCTCTGGGCGAGGCCAGTTTTACCGTGCTTGCCCCTAACAGTAGCAGTTATGATGATTTAGCTGATAACTCAATAGTGATAAAGCTTATGTATGGTGAAACTTCTTTTTTACTTACTTCAGGTGCGGGGAAGGTTTCAGAACAGGAAATGCTGGATATGGAATTTGATCTGTCCGCCAATGTGCTCAAATTAGGCAGGCATGGCAGCACTTTATCTACCGGCGATGAATTTCTGAGCGTAGTAAACCCCGACTCGGCGGTTATTAGTGTTGGCCAGGACAATCTCCAGGCACATCCACATATGGAAACTATGCTGAAACTTAAAGAAAAGCAGATTCCCGTTTATCGCACTGATGAACAGGGTACCATAATAGCGGTATCAGACGGCCATACCATTACATTTAATGTTGAACCGGGCACTTATACCTGGCCGGAAATGCTCATATCCGATAAGAGTTGAGACTGAAAAGTTGACATTGGAGACGGTTCTTGCTGTCAACTTATTCTGTTTTATTTGACCTGCTCCATATGCTGGCCCAGGAAAAGAGATCGGCAGAATTGCTTGATTTCTATATCTCGCACATATTACTGAACCTGGATAAATATTATTAAGAAAACTTACTTATAGGAGTTTGCTAAATGATATTGGCCAGTCGCTTTTTGCGTTTAGAAGACCCACCAATGCAGGGACCGGATGTAATGGAACTACAGGAGAAGTTAAAGGCCATCGGCTTTTATCCGGGTGTAGTGGACGGGGTTTTCGCTAAAGTTACCCAAGCCGCGCTGATCAAATTTCAACAAAACGCTTACCTGCTAGCTGATGGGGTGGTGGGGCCAAAAACCTGGAATCAACTCACTTTGAGAAATACCCGCCCGGCAGTAATTACTGAACTGCTTGCTAATGAGTTACCCAATATATATATTGACACCGTTAAGAGAAGATTAAAGTTTAGTTCCATTAGCCTTAGTAGGACGTACAAGGTAGCAGTGGGAAAACCAAGTACACCCAGCCCGCTTGGGAATTGGGTGATTGTTCAGAAGGCACTTAATCCTGGTGGCGCATTTGGAGTACGCTGGATGAGGCTCAATGTGCCCTGGGGCGGTTATGGCATCCATGGGACAAATAACCCCAGCTCGATAGGCAAAGCTGTCAGTCATGGCTGTATAAGGATGTTTAACGAAGATGTTATAGAGGTCTATAATCGCACCCCGATTGGCACTCCGGTAAGCATAGTCGGCAAATCTAATGCCGTCAGAACCATGAAAAGGGGGGACAGCGGTCTGGATGTAGCAGAGGTTCAGAAGATGCTGAAGAAACTGGGCTATTACCAGTCTAAAATAGATGGCTATTTCGGAACCCTGACCCAAAAAGCAGTGCTGGATTTTCAGGCTGATAAAGACCTGCAGATGGATGGCATAGTAGCCCCCCAGACTATATATGAACTGCAAAAAGCCTATGCTCTGGCTGAAAATGACCAAGAACCTTAAATGCAAGAACCATCATTACTTGCACGATACTGCCCACAGGTAAAGTGACGCTACCGAGCCATAAGGCGAGTAGCGTTCCCGGTATTCGTTAAATACAGCCCGGGGCAGTTCCGGGAGCCCATATAAATTCATCATTCCTCTGCGAATGGCTAGATCGCCATAGCTGACCACATCCGGGCGCTGCAGAGAAAAGATGAGCAGCATTTCAGCTGTCCAGATCCCCACTCCCCTGAGGCTGGATAGTTTTTTAATGATCTCCTGGTCGGAAAGGGCAGAGAGTTTTTCGAAATCAACTATGCCGGACACCGCTGCATCTGCTATCCCCTGTATATAGCCTGCTTTGCGAAGGCTCATTCCGCATTGCTGTATGGCAGTCAGATCGAGCTGAGCCAGGTTTTCCGCGGTAATGCCACCCGCCAGGATCTGCAAGCGATGACGTACCGTTTGAGCGGCTTTAGTGGAAATCTGTTGACTGATCACACTCTCGATCAGGGCAGAAAAAGGCTCCGGGTTGATGGTTCTCTCAATCATGGGTATTTGCTCTATCACTTTTCCCAGCTGGCAGTCACTTTCTTTTAAATGATCCAGCTCCTTTGATCCATAGGCGAAAAATGCCATAATGATTATTACCTGCTTTCCATATATTCACCGCTTCAAAATAATTCATCACGTTCAATCCCCTTTGAATCACGTTGTAAAACTACAAAACCTCCTGAACGCCCGTATTTGACCGCCTGTATCTCAGCCACCGCCCCGAGGGCAATCTCAGCGGCTTTTTGCCCGCCCAAATCAAGCCCGATTGGGATATGAACCCGATCCAGCAATTCAGTGGGTATTCCCAGTTCATCGAGTTTACTAAAATAGGCAGTGACTTTGTGCTTATTGCCCAAAACTCCGATATACCGGGCTGGGGATCTAATAACCTCCAGCAGTGCCGCTTCATCAAATTCATGATGGTAAGTCACTAAAACGATACTGGTGTTTTCACTAATCTCATATTTCTTTAATAATTCAACAATATCGCCCAACCATAGTTCCCTAGCCTCGGGAAAACGCTCCCGGGTGAGTGTTTCCGCTCTATTGTCAATAACTGTAATCTGGTAACCTAAAATGGCCGCAATACGGTAAATATTTATAGCAACATTACCCGATCCCACAATTAACAAAGGATCACCATGGCTGAAAACATTGATGAAGACTTCCACAGTTCCTTCTTCCGTTTCGATTAACTTCCTTCGGGAAAAGCCCTGGTTTAAGCAGCTTTGTGCTTCTTCCCGGACATTTTTCTGGAGCAAATCGTCCCCATTCATGCCGGCAATTATCTTCCCAAACTGGTCAATTAGCAGCATCGACCCCGGTCGGTATTTTCTCGTACCATTTACGGAGATTAGAGTAACCAGTGCCACATCTTCTCCTGCCTCCTGCTTAGCTGCTAAGAGAGGCATAATAATAGCTTCCATAACATCATCCCCCTACACTTTTATATTTTCCTTTTACAGTATCCTTTAAGCCTATTTAATAGCAAGCGTCAAGATGAAGCAAGATCTCCAACGACATAAATAGTCATCAAT
>CAZHHJ010000036.1:0-16760 GCA_964531295.1 uncultured Syntrophomonas sp. | reverse complement strand
ACGTGGAACTTGCAGACTGCGCAACTAATTAAACTTAGCGAACTATTTGATTGTTTGTATGATTATAAAACTTATATTAAAAGTAAAATCATAGGTCAAATAAAGAAAGACCCCGACATTTACTTTGATGATTATGAAAACCTGGTAGAACAAACCTTTAATGTAGACAGCTTTTATTGCACTCCCAAAGGAATAATAGTTTATTTTCAACAATACGATATTGCGCCATACTCAAGTGGCATAAGAGAATTTTTGATATTATATAATAAATACGCGAAAAATCCTATAAAAAAATGTTAAATAAGATACTCAAGTTTCGCCAGTGTTCTGTTTGTTTACGATAAGGGACAATGGCAGGATTTGTTTAAGCTCTCCGTCTATACGGTTAAGATTCGCAGGCCTCGGAATACGGGGCTTCATCAGGAGGGGGAAATACGTATAGACGGATATTATTATATAAGCCAAGAAAGCATGAGCCGGGTGAGTTAACCCCGGCTCTTTTTTTAGTCTTGAATTCCCAATTGCTGTTTTAGCGCTTTTAGTTGGGTTGGGGAGAAATTTACCCCAGCATTTTCACCGAGATCATTTAGCCAACTGGGTAAGGCAACATTTTTTCTAATAGTACGATTATCACAGGCCCTGCGGTAAGCCTCAACATCGATATCGACACAAGTTAATAAACTTCCATAAGGAGCAGTGGGTTTTCTGAATTGCTTGTTTGCGGCACGGTGCAAAACTCAGAATGGCAAAAGTCCTCCCAAAAACGAACCGCACCCTGCGGGTCAAGCCTGGAGAGTTATTAGATAATCTTTCCCACCTAGTAATCTTACGGAGTGATAAGCGTATTTTATGTAGACAGTTGCCGTACATACTGGTAAAATAAGCTCGATTTATGTAATGTATCTTGAAGTGAGGTCTTGATTTTGCAAAAGCGCAAGCACATCAGTAAGGTTGGCTTAGTTCTGCTGACAAGCGTAGTTTTTCTGGTAACTTTTGCTGTGGGAGCACTGATAGGAAATCAGCTGCAAAACGGTACTATGGTTTCAACCATGCAGGGTATAATCCCCGGGGGACGTTTGAATATTCTCTTTATGGGCATTGATGCCAGATCTAACGAGGAAAACTCCCGCAGTGATACGATGATTTTAGTGAGTATTGACAAAAAAAGCAAAGATGCGGTCATGGTTTGGATACCCCGTGATACCCGGGTAAAAGTCTCAGCAGGCTATTATGACAAAATTAATAGTGTAAATTATTTGCAGGGTCCGGAAGAAGCCTGTCGGATTACCGGAGAACTGCTGGGGGAAAATGTTAAGTATTATGTGGTTACTAATTTTGACGGCTTCGCCGAGATAGTAGATATTTTGGGCGGGGTGCATATTGATGTTGAATCCAACATGTATCACCACGATCCAGATCCCAAATTGAACATCAACCTTTCCAAGGGTATGCAGCTTTTAAACGGTAATGATGCTTTAAGATATGTCAGATATAGGGGCGGACCGACCGCGGATATAGGGCGTACCCAAAGGCAGGCAAAATTCATAAAAGCCCTGCTGGATGAAATGATTAATACCAGTACTATCAGTAAACTGCCTGAACTCTTGCCGAAATTAATGGAGAATGTGCATACGAACCTGCCGATTAACGAATTGGGCACCCTGGCTAATATGGCCCGCAATTTCTCTGCAGAGAATATGATTACCCAAACTCTGCCGGGATATCCCTTTACCGACCGGGGTAATGGGGCCAGCTACTGGCATGCCGATGAGGAAATAACACCAGGCATGATTGATGCTCTGTTCGCGGGTAAAACTTTTGAAGTGATGAGTGATCCCCCTAATTTGACCTCTCCCGCTTCCTCCCCAGCCCGGCCGGCGGAAGAGATAGTCGAGGAGGATGAGCCAGAGGCTGATAATCCAGAGGATTTAATAGATCCCGCCGAGGATAATCCTGATGGCACGAGCGAGGAACCTGGATCAGACACAGGGGGGCCGGTGGAAGAAATTCCAGATGAAGGATCAGAAGACAGCTCCGGAGATGATACCGGCAGTGATGTTTCGGAGGGGCAAATCACCCCGTCGGAAGCAGCAATTTAAAAGTTGACAGGAAGAACTGTCCCCAATGTCAACTTTCTATTTTAGCAGCAGCTTGATAAAAGCTGCTTTTTCTATTCCCTGGATCTCTAGTAATTTGTGGCGGGAGCTTTCTCCTTTCAGGAGGGTGATATCCTTTTTGGGTATCTTTAAGCAGGTAGACAAGAAGTTAATCAAGGCCTGGTTGGCTTCCCCATCTACGGGTGGCGCAGTAAGTTTTATTTTTAAAGCCCCTTCCTGTTCTCCCACTATCTGGTTTTTAGATGAACGAGGCTGAACCTTGATCTCCAACCTTAAACCACCCGGGATTTCTGTTATATTCAGCACTTCTACTCTTCTCCAACCCTAACTTTTTTTAGATTTTCTATCAGCTCTTTCATGTCGTCGGCATAAAAGAAGCTGGAAATCTCATCAATCTTATTCTGATTCTTATCCAGCATATCTACCTGTCCGCTGATTTGGGCTTTCAATTCAGCGTTGAATACATTCATGCGCTTGATGACTTCCTGGTACATCATCAATAAGTCCGCTATCTGCCTTTTGGAGGCCTCTAACAAATTTTGGGCTTCCAGTTTGGCGTTTTTTTGAAAGTCATAAGCGGTTTGCTGCGCAAGTATCAGGCTGTTATTCATAGTCTCTTCTATACTGCGGTATTTTCTAATCTCGAATTCCAATCTCTGTATTTCCTCTTTTAAGAGAGAATTTTCACTGTAGAGATTTTCATAATCTACCGCCACCTGGTTCAAATAATTCTTGACTTCTTCTTCTTTCAAGCCGCGAAAACCCCGAGTGAACTGATGCTTTCTGATTTCCATCGCAGTAATCAACAAAGACAACCTCCTTTATAGATAAGAGAACTTCAATCGTCTGAGTCCCATCCTTTAAAAAGCCGGTAATGAAGTTAAGCCATTCGGGAACAAATTCAGCATGGCCTGATAGCTTGCTTGCGGCTGCCATTGGCCAGAGTTTAAATTCTGTACCGCCTCAACGTAAATGGCAGTTACTGCGGACAAAAGCTTAAGACTATAATGCTGAGCATCGATACGAATATGTTTTATTCCTGCTGCACTGAGTATGGGCAGATAGGGTAGCAAACAGAGATCATAGGGATGATAAATATAGTTCCTACACTGCAGGTCCGCTCGCAGCGGGTATAATTGTCCCTCATTATCTTGTAAGGCATACTCATCTCTAGAGCAGAATACCTCGCACTCATCCCCGGAAACATGGGCTGCCCTTATGATACAGTAGTCACTGATCATACCGCATAATGGCCCGTGAACCGTAATTTCCACCTCAGCTCCGCCTTTATTAATAGTCTTGATATTTGAGAACTGCAGCTCCTGGGAGAGAGCTAATCTCTCCAGGCCCTCGGCCCCATAAAAAGTGGCCGCGATGCTGTTGCTTACATTAAGTCCATATCCGCCCCAGAGTCTTAAACCCAGGTCTTTAGCAATTTTAATGGAAGCGAAATCATTGGCTATCAGCGCATATATACCAACCCGGTCAAGCTGTTCCAGGGTCCCTTTAAAATCTTGGGTATCTTGATTGTTTAAAATACGAGGGGATTCCAATACCAGTCTTACATTGCTTTTCAAAGCTATTTCCACGGCCTGCTTGATTTTTCGGGCCGTCCACCCCTTAGCTGGAGGGCGCATTGATTCGCATCCCAGAATAATATTGTTTACTCCGCTGTCACATAGGACTGCCAGAGCTTCTAAGCTGCCTGCTTTAACGCTGATTTCTTCAATACCGCCTTCCGGTTTAAGCTCGGTCGGGCAATCCTCCAGGGTTCGCTTTCTTATTGGAAAAGCACTGGAAACAAAAATTGGTTCTCTTGCCCCGCTGACTCCTATTGATTCCGGGCCGGGTCTGCCACACAGATGTCCGCTGCAGAAATCCCGGATTCTCTTTTCCTGCAGCTTATCCATTTCCTTGTCATCCACAGAGTATGTTTTCGGATCCTCTAATATCTTATCGAGTGCCCGTCGGTAAATCTTAATCAAATGAGACAGATATTCTGCGCTGCGCATGCGCCCTTCTATTTTAAAGGAACTTACTCCGGCCTGGACCAGATCAGATAAATAGGGATACAGGCATAAATCATTATTGGCCAGGAGATATCCGGCCTGGCGTGTCCCTGTGTTGCTGTTCAAACTGTATTCCCAACGACAGGGCTTAATGCATCTACCCCGATTGCCGCTTTCTGCAGCTAGAAAACTGCTCATATAGCACTGCCCGGCATGGGAAACACAAAGATCCCCATGGGCAAAATATTCTATCCCCAGACGGGTGGCCTGTTTAATGGTTCTAATATCTTCCAGGGAGGTGTCTTTGGAAAGAATTACCCGGGCAAAACCCTTTTCTTCCAGGAATTTTACCGCCGCCAGATTAGCTATCCCCGCCTGCACACTAGCATGCAGTGGTATTTTAAGATCTAGCTCTGCACAGATCCAGGCTGTAGCCATATCTTGAATGATCAGGGCATCTACCTCGGCAAGGGCCAGAAACGAGATGTAATCTCTTAATTCATCCAGTTCATGATCAAAATAAAGATTGTTGATGGTGATATAAAGTTTTTTGTCCTGCCCATGCAGGTATTGGACTGCGGAACGTATTTCCTGCTCGGTGAAGTTCATATCCGATCTCAGGCCGCGCATATTAAACCTTTTTCCACCGGCATATATCGCATCAGCCCCGGCTTCTGCCACAGAAGTCAATACTTCCCAAGTTCCGGCCGGGGCCAGTAATTCCAGTTCATATTCTTGCTTCATCACTGGCTCCTTTATTAAATACTAAAAAATCAATAAAATCATTTGGATAATGAGCTTATTTAAAAGTCCTAAGGCTAAAACTGCCAGTAAGGGTGAAAAATCTATCCCGGAACCCATAGGCAGAAGTTTCCTGAAGGGTGCCATAACGGGCTCAGTAACATCATATACGAACTTAATAATTGGATTATAGGGATCGTGTTTGACAAATGACAAAATGCACCGGCCTATTATTAAATAAATTAGCACCTGAAAAGCCATATTTACTACCTGTATCAGCTGATATGCAAACAAAGATAATTACCTCCTATTTTATCTTACCCAGTTCAATAGACCTTAAATAGGCTTTTTCCACCGCATCAAAAAAGGCCTGGCGCAATCCGTTTTCTTCTAATTGCCTGACCCCGGCGATGGTCGTGCCCCCTGGTGAACAAACCTGTTCCCGCAATGCGGCCGGATGCTCCCCACTCTTTTCTATCATTTCTATGCTTCCCCGTAAGGTATCCAAGACCAATCTTTTGGATAGGGCCGCATCCAATCCGATATTTATCCCGGCATTAATAAATGCCTCCACTACCAGGTAGGCATAAGCGGGACCGCTGCCAGATACCGCGGTAACTGCATCCATATATTTTTCATCTAAAATCAAAGCGTTTCCCATACTAGCCAGCAAATCACGCACCTGTTCGACATCCTGCCCTAGCGTTTGACTGCCTCCCGCCACGGCACACACCCCACTACCTACCAAACAGGGAGTATTGGGCATAACCCGAACTACCGGCACATAAGATTGAACCGCCTTCTCCAGATCAGCTGTTTTAATTCCAGCTGCTATAGAAACTAGCACTGTTCCCTCACTCCAATTATCCTGCACCTGTTCCAAGACCTGCCAAGCTTGCTGGGGCTTTACGGCTAGAACTACCAGGCCGGATTTTTTCACCAGTTCCTGTAGTTCTTCTCCAACAGCATTAAATTCATGGTGGAACAATTCCATCCTGCTCGGGTCGATATCACTGCAGTAAATCGTGG
This sequence comes from uncultured Syntrophomonas sp., assembly GCA_964531295.1. Taxonomy (GTDB): domain Bacteria; phylum Bacillota; class Syntrophomonadia; order Syntrophomonadales; family Syntrophomonadaceae; genus JAAYJK01. Next base: position 10,864 of record CAZHHJ010000036.1, on the reverse strand, counting down.
TAAATACCTGGCCCTTATCCTCTTTGATCCCCTGCAGCAGCGCATAGGCCATCTTGCCGCAGCCTATAATGCCCAGCGTCTGACCCACTACTGATCCCCCCCGAATGGCTTGCCAAACCTGTTCCTCAGCATCAAGGTGCGGGCGTCTTTGGAAATTTCAACATTGCTGGGGGCAAACATAAACACATGTCTTCCTAGTTGCTGGCTGTTTCCTTCCAGGGCATATGTAGCTCCACTGATAAAATCAAATATTTTCCGAGTGGTTTCATCGGGGGTGTTCTCAAAATTTAAAATGATTTGCTTTCTGTTTTTTAAGTGATCTGTAAGCAGTTCAACGTCCTCGAAATTCTCGGGTTCACAAACGATGACTCTCAGATTCTTATTGGTATGAATGCTTACTATATTGGCTGCTCCCCGTTGATCCGGGTTGGAACCAATCGGCATTTCCATTATTTCTTCGGTGATTTCTTCTTCTTCTGCTATGCCCAACCAGACCATAAAATCATGCATTTTGCTCATGCTGCTTCTCCTCCACTCTGTTAAAATTTTTTTACCGGGTTATTCCTTAAAAAGAGCTGTACCAATTCTCACTATATTGGTTCCTTCTTCGATAGCAACTTCAAAATCATCTGACATCCCCATAGACAAGTATTTAAGTTCCACATTGGCATATGTATTTCTCTCCAGCCGTTTCTTCATATGGGCTAGTTCTCGAAATATCGGCCTGCTCAATTCTGCATCACCGGTTAAGGGGGCCATGGTCATAAAACCATAAATGCGTAGCGACTTAAACCGAGCCGCTTCCTCAAGAAGTAACTCGACTTCATTGATTGCAAAACCAGCTTTCTGTTTTTCTCCGGATATGTTGACTTCTATGAGAGCTGGCACTTCAAGTCCAGCCTGCTGCCCTCTTTTATCCATCTCCTCGGCCAGTCTCCACCGGTCCAGCGAATGGATGAGTTGGACTTTGTCCACAAGGTCCTTGACTTTGTTAGTTTGCAGGCGGCCAATCATGTGCCAGTGAGCTTCCGGCAGACTCATAATTTTTCTTTGCAGTTCTTGTACCCGGTTTTCTCCGAAATGCCTGAGGCCGAGATCATATGCCTGCCTGATCATATCGGTGTCCACTGTTTTACTCACCGCCAGGAGAATGATATCCGATGCTTTTCGCCCGCTCCGGGCTGCTGCTTTCTCTATACGGGCTTGAATGCCCTCTATATTTTGCTTTAATCCCATTCTGGATCACCTTTTCATTCCAGCTATTCTGCAAATATTTATTGCTATCTTCATTTATAATATCGCTAAATTGCTTCATTATCTGCAATTATACCGCAACTAAGCGTTATACTGCCAGAAAACCTATACCAAAAGTAGAACCCTTGCCAATTTCGCTGTTAACGAACACCTCACCCCCATGAGATTCTACAATATGTTTTACAATCGATAATCCCAAACCGGTTCCTCCATGCCGCCTCGATCTGGCTTTATCCACCCGGTAAAACCTTTCAAATACCCGAGTAAGGCTATCTTCGGGTATTCCCATACCAGTGTCGGTAAAGGTAGTTATGACACGGCTTTCGTCTCTTAAGGATCTGATGATGACTTTGCCTTGGGGGGGAGTATATTGTATCGCATTATCCAGCAAGTTGATCAAAACCTGTCCCAGCAGATCTTCGTCTGCCCTAATATAGGGCAAGGACCTGGAATAAATAAATTCTACCTGCAGTTTTTTCTCGCTTATCTGGGGACCCATAATATTCATAACATTACGCATGGATTGAGCAATACAGACTGGTTTTAAACGGGAGATTTTGTCATTGGATTCCAGAGAAGAGAGGGTTAATAAATCATCAATCAGACGACTTAAACGCTCACTTTCATCATCAATTATGGTTAAAAACCTTCTGCAAATAACGCTATTCTCCATGGCTCCATCCAGGAGGGTCTCAACAAAACCCTTAATAGAAGTCAAGGGGGTTCTCAATTCATGGGATACATTGCCCACGAATTCGGACCTGACTTGAGCGAAATCACGTATTTCGGTGAAATCATGAAAAATCACCACTGCCCCCTGTACCATGCCATATGAATCTTTTATGGGAGCACCGTGAACCCGATACAATTGTCGGGCCGGAATCATGGTAATTTCCTGAAAAGCTTCTTTACCTTTGCTCAGTACTTCACTTGCCAGTTTGATTATATCCTGGTTGTCAGTAATATCCTGGATTTGTCTATATAATAGGACATTCTCCCTTTGCATGAAAATATTTTCGGCCGCCCGGTTAACCTTGATTACATGGAAATTTTCGTCGATAACCAATACCCCTTCTATCATGGTAGATAGAATAACCGGTATGACCGACTGCTCATAAATTTGATAATCATTTTCCAATAGCATCGCATATCCTCCAGCTTTTTAGCTATTTTTCGCAAATCGATATCCAACCCCGCGAACGGTCTCGATATAATCAGGATAACTGAAATCATCACTCAATTTCTGTCTGAGATGGCGTATGTGCACATCAACGGTACGGGTATCGCCCGAAAACTCATAACCCCATACTTTCTCCAGCAAGGCTTCCCGGGTAAATACTTTACCCGGATTGGAAAGCATCAAGGTCAAGAGTTCAAATTCTTTGGGGGTTAATTCCAGTTTCTTCTCTCCTAAAAAGACTTCATAGTTATCCGGAACTACTATAAGTTCCTTAAAAACGCAAATCTTATGACCTACTGCTTTTTCCGCTCTCAAAATTCGGAGTGCTCTCAGGCGCGCGTTCACCCGGGCCACCATTTCCCGGGGGCTGAAGGGTTTTTTAATATAATCGTCAGCACCCATCTCCAGGCCCAGTATGGTATCAAGCTCTTCTCCTTTAGCGGTCAGCATGATTATGGGTATGGTCTTGTAAGTCGGATCCTGTTTTAGCAGTCGGCACACTTCCAATCCATCCATGCTGGGAATCATGATATCCAGTAATATTAGGTCTGGAAGTTCTTTTCTTACCATATCCAGTGCTTTTAAACCATCATAAGCCACAACTACCTGATAACCTTCTTTTTCAAGATTAAATTTTACCAATTCTACAATATAAGCCTCATCATCTACTACCATAATCTTATCAGTCGGCACAGATTTTCACCTCGGTCTCCGTAAGCCAATCGCAGCCATCATACGGCCGGTTTCACCATTTTCTCTTCTATAAGAAAAGAAACGATCAGTCCGGCATGACGTACATAAGCCGCAGTCTATTATCTTTTCAGGTTTAATGCCTGCTTTTATCAGGATTTTCTGATTAGTAAGCCTTAAATCCCAATAGATTTTACTATTCTTGTCTATTATATCATCAAACTCAGGAAAGGCTTTACTAACTTTTTCAGCCAAATCAGGGTGGATTTGAAAACAGCATCGCCCAATACCAGGACCGATAAAGGCTTCTATATCACCCGGCTTACAGCCGAAGCCTTCCAAAAGAGTTTGTACGGTATTTAAAACTATCCTGTCCATGGTGCCTTTCCAACCGGCGTGAGCTATAGCTACTGCTCTATTAATGGGGTCAAAAAAGAAAACGGGAATACAGTCGGCATAGAAAGCGGACAGGATTAAGCCAGGAGTCCCGGTGGCCATAGCATCTATGCCAGGCAGTGAGGCAGCATAGTCCTTTGCTCCCCGCCCAGCCTGTACCTCGTTTATTTTCGCCGTCCTGCTGCCATGCACCTGCTGACAGCATACCATCCGGTCCAGATCGAGGCCCACAATATTCATAAACTGCCGGCGGTTGCCTATTACAGATTCCGGATTATCGCCCACATGAAGACCCATATTTAGAGAATGAAAGGGTGGTTGGCTGTCTCCCCCATGACGAGCGGAGAAGGCAATATTAACTCCCTTTTCTGACCAATCAGGAATGGCAATATATTCTACCCCCTGATATTTCTTCCATATCCATTTATTCATTTGTCCATCATCCTTTTTTAGCTTAAAATGTCTTCAGGAGGTGAACAGCAATGTACTGTCCTTTCTGTAAAGAAAATCTCGAAGAAACCTGCTGTAAGAACTGTGGTTATGATCTCCGCACATGCAGGTGGATATCCATAAAGAAGGTTTACCCGCCTAATGATATAATCATTGAAAGTCTGCTCAGGGCCAGCGGTATTCCGGTAAGAATGCATCGCCGAGAAGTACCGCAAATACCTCTAGGTATTGGTCCCATGGCCGAAACCGATATATATGTTCCCGAAATAATCGTTGCCGAAGCTACGGCTCTAATAGATAGTAATTATAGTGAGCCAGAGCCAGACTAGTAAAGCAGGTGTTAAAATGCTTACCGTCAGCCAGATAGCTGAAAAGTTCAATATCAGCAACCGCCAGGTCCAGAAATTGGTGGAACATGGGTATTTGACTGTCACCCATCTCTATCGTAACAATAAACAGGGAGTGAGCTACCTGTTTTCAGAAGAAGAGATAGCGAAACTAGATATTTATTCCCTGCTGGCAGATGTCCAGGATACCCCTTCGCGAGGCCGATCGGGGTCTGCTTCCAGGTTTAAACAGGTAATTGGAGCAGTACGGCATTATGACCGTTTTTTAGAAAATGTCTCCGCTTATCCGGAAGCGGTATTTTTGCAATGCTGTTTTTATCTCTTTCACCTGAATCATTATGCAAAAAGCTATCCCGAAAACAGCCGTCATCTTTATCGCTTGAAAAAGCAGGTACTGCAAAAAATGTATGTGGAAAACCCCTCTTTATTATCGGCCCGATACCTGGTCGGTCCTGACCGATACCGGGTATGGCTCTGCGAAGATTGCAAGGATTCTGCTGAATCGGCGGGGATGTCTTATGCTGCGTTCATAAAAAACGGGTATTTCTGTCCCAAGTGCTCCCTGCACTCAGTTGATAAGGAATACTATTCGCTAATAGAATTCAGAGTAAGGCTGGCCGAGTATAAATTCACTTTTCATTTGCCCCTGGCTTCTGCTGAAAGCTGGATGGGAAACCTGGCCGATCTTCTCCAGATGACACGCCAAACCGGCAGTTATAACGACCGGATGTACTTGTACGGAAGGCCTGTAAGCACGGTAGAAGAACAGGTCTTCCCAATAAATATGATCATTAATAAACTGGAAAATTACCTGAAGACCGGGCAATGCTAGGCTGACAGAATTCATATTCAACCACTGTCTGCCTCATCTGTCCGGTTTTTTAATTGTTCAATGGTTTTTATGAAGCTATTGACATCTGCAAATTGCCGGTACACTGAGGCAAACCTCACATAGGCAACATCATCTGTTGCCTTCAGTTTGTCCATTACTTTTTCGCCAATGATCATGCTGCTTACTTCACGGTCGTATTCGTCCCTTAAATTCCGTTCTATTTCAGCTATCAGGCTTTCAATTTTTTCCATACTGACTGGCCTTTTCTCACAGGCCCGGGTTATACCATTCAAGAGCTTTGCGCGGCTGAATTGTTCCCGGGTGCCCCCTCGTTTAATTACCAGTAGAGGCTTTTCTTCCAAACGTTCATAAGTAGTAAAACGTCTCTTGCACAAGTTGCATTCTCTCCGCCTGCGTATGGATGAGCCGTCTTCGCTGGCTCTGGAGTCAACTACCCTGCTCTCCATTTCATTACAGTAAGGACATCGCATTATTATCACCCTACCTGACTGCCTTATATTGCTCACTTATGCCCTTATTATGACCAATAGCCGGTTATTTTGCAAGGATTTAGCAAATACACTTGCTAGTAGCGGTTATCATCCGGGAATTCTCTTCTATAATCATCAAAATTACTTGCTGTGGGCACTTCTACAAGAATAACATCCTGACCAATTCTTACAATTTTATTCCAGGGCACATTGACTTCCTCCCGACGGGAAAAAATGTTGAACCGGCGGGCCTGCCCGGGCATAATAAGCGCCAATACCCTCCCACTCTCCAGGTCCAGATCGATATCCATTATATTACCCAGCTTTTTTCCATCCAGAACATTTATTACATCCCGATTTCTAAGGTCTGATATTTTTATCATGTCTTCACCCTCCCAAGGCTGTGAATTTCGTCTACACTTTTAATATATGAAATAGTTCTTAAAAAGTTTCTTTAATATTCAGGACAGGCTGAGAATCAAGGGGAAGATTCTTCGTTGCGCTCAGAATTGCAGGGGCTACTACTTAGGATGATAGGGGTTGCTCCCAGGATGGTAGGAGTTGCTCCCAGGATGGTAGAGATAAGATGACCAATAGTGTACGATCTGGATAATTGACTACTTAGTACTTAGTCGGCCTATAAACTGTAATTTTTTCCTCAAGGTATTTCTTGTAGATTTCGATAGTAAAGAAAGAATAATTTTAGTTGGGCTGGACTCACTTCGAGAGGCCCATTACGGTACCGAGTGATTGAAGTACCGACATCGATATTTGGTATATAACAAGGAGGAACAAAGTATATGATGAGGTCTCTCTATACTGCCAGTACGGGCATGTATGCTCAGCAACTGAATGTGGATACTCTGGCCCACAACATATCAAATGTTAATACTACTGGTTTTAAAAAACAACGAGTGGAATTCCAGGATCTCCTTTATCAGCAGATAAGAAGGCCGGTAGTAACTGGCACTACCAACGAACCGGTGGGTATCAGCATTGGACTTGGAGTTAAACCATCTGCCACGCAAACTTCTTTCGCTCAAGGTAATCTTCAAGTCACTTCCAATGCTCTGGATGTGGCCATCAGCGGATTAGCCTTCTTCAAGCTGGAAGGAGGGGGAAACGATACTGCGTTGTATACCCGAGATGGCGCGCTGAAGATCGATTGTGAAGGAAATTTGTGTACTGCTGATGGTTATAAATTAGTGGGTGCGGATGCCCTGGATGCTGATGCTTATGATGTTCAAATTGCTAAAGATGGGACCATAAGCTATATGAGCCCTGGAAATGATACTGCTCAAGAAGCCGGTCAGCTAGAGTTGGTAAAATTCGCTAACCCTTCCGGCCTGGAGGCCCGAGGAGGAAACCTCTACGTGGCCACTGCCAGTTCCGGTGAACCCGAAGACTGGGACCCGGAAAATGATAATACCATATCCATCCAAGCTGGATACCTGGAGATGTCCAATGTTCAAATAGTTGAAGAAATGGTTGGTTTGATCACCGCTCAGCGTGCTTATGAAATGAACTCCAAAGTAATACAGTCATCCGATGAAATGCTGCAGACCGCTGCCAGCCTGCGCAGATAAATGATTGGAGGAGATGATTGCTCAAATGAAAATAGATGGCAATATGAATGGCCTGCAGACAGTGCAGAGCAGTGCTTCCGCGGCTCGGGAAGCTTCACAGCTGAGCAGCTTTAATCAAGCCTTAAACACTGCTATCCAAAACGATGACCAGAAAAAATTATATGAATCCTGCCAAGAGTTAGAAAGCGTTTTTCTAAACAAGGTTCTGGATTCCATGAGGGCATGTATCTCTCACAGTGATTTAATCCCCCGTGGTTTTGCTACCGAGACTTATGAATCAATGCTCTTTGATGAATATGCTAAAAATATGAGTAAAACAAGTTCACTGGGTATAGCAGATATCCTCTATAAACAACTCAGTTCACAGTTAGTGGAAAGTGAATAGTTTATTATATTCTTTTACTGTAGCTAAAAAAGTAAAACCGTTCTCAGTCTTTTCAGCCTGAAAACGGTTTTTTTATAATCCAATGCGAGCCTTAATGCTCATATTTTAACCTGTTACCTCTGTATACTACTGTTATCGTATTTGCTGGCCGCTCCCTGGCTGAGGCGGTCAATAATTATGGCTAGGACTACAATGGCCCATCCCGCCTCGAAACCGGCTCCTACATCTATCCGGTTAGTCGCCACCAGCACTTTCTCGCCCAAACCACCTGCTCCAATCATGCTGGCAATTACCACCATCGCCAGAGCCATCATGGTAGTCTGGTTAACTCCGGCTAAAATAGATGGCATGGCCAGTGGAAATCGCACTTCCTTCATTAACTGCCAGGGAGTAGCTCCAAATGCTATGGCCGCTTCCTGCACTGATTCGGAAACCTGCCTTATACCTAAATTAGTAAGCCGCTGCACTGGAGGCACTGCATAGATAACCGTCGCCACCACCCCGGGCACTTTTCCCAGGCCAAACAGCATCAGGGCCGGTATAAGGTATACAAAACTGGGCATGGTCTGCATGGCATCAAGCACGGGACTAAATATAGCATTAACTCGTTTTGATACCGCCATCGCAATACCCGAAGGTATGCCAATGATCAGGGCCAGGAGAACTGATACAATTATTATTGAGAGGGTCTCCATGGCCACGTCCCACAATCCCAGCACTCCTACCGTCATGAGTAGTACGGCGGGGAGGATGGTTTTACCGACGTGTTTGGTGATGAGCCAGGATAGAAAGCTTATTCCTATCGCCCATAACCACCAGGGTATAAACAACAGCCCTTGCTCAATCTGTACCATAATGGTGATTAACGAGCTGCTGAAGCTGTCAAACGCCGGGCCAAAGGTATGCAGCAACCATTTAACAAAATCACTGATATATGGAGCTACATGGTATTCTAAAACTTCTGGAAACATATTATTATCACCTCCTGCTTCCGGCTGCAGCCTTATCACTGCGCCCGCCGGAACGAACCGGTAGGGGTCTTACCTTACTCAGTTTTTTATCCTGTTGCATCATAAGCGCGATCCTTTGTTCATCCTGAACAAAGCGCTGTACATATTCATCGGCAGGATTCATAATTATCTCCTGGGGCGTACCTTCCTGTACAAACTCTCCGCTTTTCATCACTGCCATGCGGTCCCCCAAACGTACTGCTTCACTCAGATCATGAGTAACAAAGACCATGGTCTTGCGCAACTCTTCCTGCAGCCGCAGGAGTTCCTCCTGCATTTCCCGCCGTATAAGGGGGTCGAGACCACTGAAGGGCTCGTCTAAAAGAAGCAATTCCGTTTCCTGTACCAGAGCCCGGGCAATTCCAACTCTTTGTTGCATACCACCAGAAAGCTGAGCAGGATAATGGTTTTCCCATCCCTGCAGTCCGACCTGCTCGATAGCCTGTTTAGCTTTTATTTCACGCTTTTTCTGCTCCACACCCCGCAGTTTTAGTCCGAATGATACATTTTCCAGAACCGTGCGGTGCGGGAGCAACCCATAATGCTGGAAAACCATGGCTGCTTTGGTACGACGGAATTCTGTCAATTGCTGCTGATCCATTTCTGAAACATCATCGCCATTCATCTTTATCCGTCCAGAACTGGGGGCAATTAACCTAGTCAGACACCTTATCAAAGTTGATTTGCCGCTGCCGGACAGACCCATAATCACGAATACTTCTCCCCGTTTAATTTTAAACGAGACATCCCGTACAGCTACAATGCCACCCTCAGCTTCCATCTTTGCTACCTCTGCCGGATCATGTACATTACATTCTGCTTTATCTTTTGTAAACACCTTCCACAGCTTTTGAATCTCCAGAAGATATGTTTCGGATTTAATACTCAAATTATTTCACCCCTTCAAGGGCTGCTTCCACATTGTTTGCAATATCTTCCGGCACCCATGATTTCCATGTATCCGGATAGGTCTTTAAAAAGTATATCGCAGCTTTATCCACATCCCCATTATTATCCATCATAAACGCCAGGAAATCATTGTTCTGCTCTAGCGTTGTCTCATAATTACTCAGAAAATCAATCAACTCCGGTGAAGTTTTTTCTAGTTCACTATTTACTCCGATTAGTACCTGGGCCGATGGATATGCACAGGCATATTTGCCTTCTGCCGACCACAGGGATTCATCATAAGCCGGTTCTTCCAGGAGAGTCATATCAAGTTTACCCATTACCCAGGTAGGTTCCCAGTAATACCCCACCCATGGTTTTCCTTTCTCATAAGCGGTAGCCATTGAAGTGGCTAGGGCTGTGTCTGAACCAGTACTAAATAGGTTAAAGCTCTCATTTAAACCGTAAGTTGGAAATTTATATTCATTAATCTCGGTGGCTTTCCAACCTGGAGGGCTGTTATGGAAACGGCCTTTGCTGGGAGCTTCCGGGTCTTTAAAGATTTCCCAGTACTGGGGTAGATCACTGACTGCTTTCAGATCCGGGGTCATTGCTTCGATACCCCTTTCCGGGTCTCCTTTAATCATATAAGTCGGAACATACCATCCCTGCGGAGCATCGGGAAAATTGGAACCCAAATCTTTTACCGTACCATCTGCCAATGCTTTATCCCAAGCGTCAAGTATATTATCTACCCATACCTCCATATAAATATCTATGTCGCCACGCTGTAATCCCTGTAGTGCTGGAAGCGTTTCGCAGAAAATATAATTGCATTCAGGGTAACCGTAGCCTTTTTCGATGATAAAAGCTGCGATGCGGTTCTGCACTTTGATGCTATCCCAGCTAACATCAGCCATAACTAGTACCGGTTTCTCAAGCGCGGTGTTGTTGCCCTCTTTCCCACTGTCTGCTCCGCATCCGGCCATCAGCAGACCAATGGACAGCACAACAATAAGGCAAACCAACCCTATCCTCGACTTCTTCAAAGTTTTTTTAATTTTTTGCATGAAAACTTATCCTCCTTGCAGGCAGGCAACGCAAGGTATGAAAGAAAGGCTATATAAAACATATCTCAGATTAAATACGTACACAATGCAATTATTCGGCAATATGCAATGCAACATCAACTTCTAGGGTTTGCTTTGCTAATGATGTAAAACTACTGATAGCCCGTTCCGCCTACGGGGTTAGCTGTCGGGCTCGGACTCGGGTCAGCCCTATCCCGGTATCTCCACAACCTACCAGGAATTCGCCCCAAACTTCGGTTCCCCCGCGCCTTTTAAAGACCTCGG
>CAZHHJ010000035.1:0-17242 GCA_964531295.1 uncultured Syntrophomonas sp. | reverse complement strand
AGCATAATAATTACAATAATTTTGAATATTTTCAGCAGGAGATAATTATGATAAAGTGTACATCCATAGATGGTCATAAATTGACCAGCTATCATTATGAATTACCGAAAGAACTGATCGCCCAGTATCCTATCGAACCCCGGGATTCTTCCCGCCTGCTGGTGGTAAATAGAAATAGTGGATGCAGGGAAGATCGGACATTCAGAGATATAATAGAATATTTGGAAGCAGGGGATACTCTGGTTTTAAACGATACCCGGGTGATACCAGCTCGCTTATTGGCTCGTAAAAATACCGGGGCCAGGGTGGAAATACTGCTCCTAAAAAAGGAGGGTGATAACTGGGAGGCCCTGGTTAAACCGGCCCGGCGATTGAAACCTGGTGATAGGGTGTTTTTTGATAACAGTGATATCGAAGCTGAAATTATAGCTGAACTGCCTCTGGCTGGAGGCAGACTGTTAAGGTTCAAAAATTGTGTGGATGAAGATGACTTCCTGGAAAAAAACGGGCATGTTCCTTTGCCGCCCTATATAAACCGTAGTGATGAGGAACTGGACATAGGCAGATACCAGACGGTGTACGCCAGGTATAGCGGTTCATCTGCTGCACCAACGGCCGGGCTTCATTTCACCCCGGAACTGCTCAGGGAAATAGAGGGACGTGGGATCAATATTACCACCATTCTTCTGCATGTAGGCCTAGGTACTTTTCGTCCGGTGAGTTGTTCCGATATTCGGCAGCACAATATGCATAGCGAATATTACCAGATTGATCAGCATACCGCCGATCTGCTCAATACCACCAGACGAGAGGGAAAAAGCATCATTGCCGTAGGTACTACAGTGGTAAGGACGCTGGAAACAGTATATAATGAAGGCTGTGGTTTTGAGCCTTCCCAGGGTTATACAGATAAATTCATCTACCCGGGCTATGAATTTAAAACGGCCGATAAGATCCTGACCAATTTCCATTTGCCAGGATCTTCATTAATCATGCTGGCCGCAGCCTTTGGAGGCCTGGACCCTATCCTGTCCGCCTACCGTTATGCGGTTCTGAAAAAGTATCGATTTTTTAGCTATGGCGATGCTATGCTGATAAAATAGCGAGTGGTACCAGGGAATGGTAAAAGGCAGTGCATAGACCGGTGGTCTCCTGCACCCTATTCAGGGACCGAGTTTTTAATTTCCAGCCTGCTACCTGTGGTCTGGGACTTCAATATTTCCAGGAGAGGATGGCAGTAATATGCTGCAGTACGAACTTATACATAGCGATAAGGACTGTTCCGCCCGCCTGGGACAGTTGAAGCTTGCTCACGGGGGCATCGACACACCGGTTTTTATGCCGGTAGGTACTCAAGCCAGCGTCAAGGCTCTAAGTTCAGAAGACCTTTATGAAATAGGAGCGGGTATAATCCTGTCCAACACCTATCATCTTTATCTGCGTCCAGGTACAGAACTGATAGAGAAGGCCGGAGGATTGCATGGTTTTATGAACTGGAAAAAGGGCATACTAACTGACAGCGGAGGTTTCCAGGTATTCAGTCTTAGTAAATTGCGGCAGATAAGCGATGAAGGAGTCTATTTCAACTCCCACATCGATGGTTCCAAACACTTTCTGACTCCAGAAAAAGTAATGGAAATCGAAGAAAAACTGGGCGCAGATATAGCCATGTGTTTTGATGAATGTGCTCCCTATCCATGTTCCTATGAAGAGGCTAAAAGAGCAGTGGAGAGGACCACCCTGTGGGCGCAGCGATGCAAGAATACTCATAAAAGAACAGATCAGGCACTGTTCGGTATTGTCCAGGGCAACATTTTCCCGGATCTGAGAGAAAAAAGTGCCCGCCAATTGACAGCCCTTGATTTTCCTGGCTATGGGATTGGGGGATTGAGCGTGGGAGAACCTAAAAAAGATATGTATTCCATGCTGGATTTAATGGATAATTTACTGCCCCGGGATAAGCCCCGATATCTAATGGGAGTTGGGGCGCCTGAGGATCTCCTGGAAGGAGTACGGCGGGGAGTGGATATGTTTGACTGTGTGCTGCCGACGCGCCTGGCTCGACATGGAAGTGCATATACTCATGAGGGAAGGATTACAGTGCGTAATGCAATATATGCCGAGGATTTTAATCCGCTGGATCGGGCGTGCGATTGCCGGGTTTGCAGGTCGTATAGCCGAGCGTATATCAGGCACCTCATAAAAGCTGGAGAAATCCTGGCACACAGGCTACTGAGCTATCACAACCTTTATTTCCTGGCCCAACTGATGGAAAAAACACGCAGAGCCATAAAACAAGACCGCTTTTTCGAATATTATCATGAATTTCTGGAGAAATATCAGTTCTAATTAAAGGAATTTGCGCAGATTAGGAGAATACAATAAAAGTTGAACATTTTTAAGGAGTTGATTGTAGAATATGCTCAGTAGTGAATGGGTTACATTGTTGGCCTATGTGGCCATATTTATCGGGGTTTTTTACTTCTTTATTATCTTACCGCGCAAGCAGCAGGACAAGAAGCATAGAAGCCTGCTCGAGACTCTCCAAAAAGGTGACAAGGTGGTAACCATAGGTGGAATAAAGGGTGAAATAGCCCGGATAAAAGATGATTCAGTGTTTCTGAAAATAAATGATACTACCCAGATGGAAATGCTTAAGAAGGCCGTAGCCTACAGGGCAGGCGAGGAACCCAAATAAGCATGCTGGTATTAAGCGAGATCAAGCAGAACCCGCTCATCAATGCTTTTATTGAAAAGGGTAATGAACATCTGGGCGCCATGGGATATACTGATCATGGCTATCTTCATGTTTCATTAGTAAGTATGCTGAGCCGGGAAATATTATTGAAACTGGGTTGCGATCAGCGTACCTCTGAACTAGCAGGAATAGCAGGTTATATTCACGATATCGGGAATGTGATAAACCGGCAGGGGCATAGTCAAAGCGGTGCTATTATAGCAATGGGGCTTCTTAAGCGACTGGGTATGGATATGGACGAAAATGCTATCATCTGTGCTGCTATAGGCAATCACGATGAAGGGAGCGGGCATCCGGTCAGTGAAGTAGCAGCAGCCCTTATACTGGCTGACAAATCCCATGTGCATAGAAACCGGGTCAGGAATACCGGCCTGGCAACATTCGATATCCATGACCGGGTTAATTATGCAGTAGAATATTCTATTATGGATATAGATGCGGAAAATAGGTTGATTACCATGGAACTGGAGATAGACATTGAGATATGCCCGGTTATGGAATATTTCGAAATATTCCTGCATCGCATGATATTATGCCGCAGAGCAGCTGGCTTTCTCGCTTGTGAATTTGGGTTAATAATAAATGGGGCCAAATTACTATAAAGCAATTAAATAAAACAATAAAACAGTAAAACAGTAGATAGTGGGAAGGGGGAAATACTGGTGCGGACAAAATCCAGTATTATTCTAGTGGCTGTATTTGTAGTTCTGGGCCTGCTGGTTTATTTCACTTATCAACCGATCTTGAGTAACATTAAACTGGGGCTGGATTTAAGTGGTGGATTAAGGATAGTTCTACAGGCACAGGAAAAAGAAGGGGAAAAGGTTACTGAAGATACCATTAAAAAAGCAGTGGGTATAATCAGGGAAAGGATTGACAGTCTGGGAGTCAAAGAAACTACCTTATATCCCCAGGGGGATGACCGGGTAGTTATTGAAATAGCGGGAGAGGATGATCCTGAAGCAGCGGTTGATATCCTGAAAAACACTGCTCAGTTGGAATTTTGGGATGAACAGGGCCATGTTTTGTTAACCGGTAAAAACTTAAAGGATGCTCAGGCCCGGGTGAGAAGCGATAACCAGAAAGGTGAAGTGCTGCTGGATTTCGATAAAGAGGGAGCCAGGTTGTTTGCACAAGCAACTACTGCCAATGTAGGAAAGCCGCTGCTTATCGTTATCGACCAGGAAGTCATCAGTGCCCCTACAGTTAGCACCGCCATAACTGATGGCAGTGCGGTCATAGAAGGTAATTTTACCGCTAAAGAGGCCAATGATCTGGCCATCCTTTTAAGGTCAGGGGCCCTGCCGGTTAGCTTTGAGATAATGGAAAAGAGATCTATCGGACCGACTCTGGGATCGGAATCCCTTGACAAGAGCCTCCAAGCCGGCCTAATAGGACTTATCGCGGTATTATTGTTCATGCTAGGTTTTTATCGCCTGCCCGGCTTGGTAGCGGGTCTGTCGCTCTTGCTCTATGCAGTCCTGGTATTAGGAACCATGACCTTGTTGGGCTCGGTGTTAACCTTACCAGGCATTGCGGGGTTCGCTCTATCTATAGGTATGGCGGTGGACGCCAATGTAATCATATATGAACGTCTTAAAGAAGAGCTGCGTATGGGTAAAACCCTGCGGGCGGCAATAGACTCAGGATTCAAACGAGCTTTTTGGACCATATTTGATGCCAACGTTACTACCTTGATAACCGCCATGGTTCTCATGTACTTTGGCACCGGTCCCATAAAGGGTTTTGCAGTAACCCTTTCTATAGGTATTATTGCCAGTCTGGCCGTTGCGTTAACATTCACCCGTTATGTACTCGTATTACTCGCTAACCTGAGTAAAAACGAAAAACTGTACGGCGTATAAAGGGGGGACAGCAGGATGCAGATCATACAGAAGAGGAAAATATTCTATATTATTTCTTTGATAATTATCATACCTGGACTTGTTTCCCTAGTTTTCCAGGGGCTTAACCAGGGTATAGATTTTAAAGGCGGTTCCATCCTCCATGTGAAAATGAGCAGTTCAGTTACTGCCGCCCAGGTGAGGAGTGTGCTAGCCGATTTCGATTTAGATAAAGGCGAAGTGCAGAAGAGCGGTGATGAATTTTACATCAGAACCGAAGTGATGACCCAGGAAAAAAGCAACGAAGTCATGGATGCTCTGAAAAGCAAATTTGGCGAGGTTACCTTCCTGAGTTCAGACACCGTTGGAGCAACTATAGGTAGTGAGCTGACCCGCAATGCCTTTTTAGCGTTGGGAATAGCAGCACTATTGATGTTGGCTTATATAACCGTGCGCTTTGAATGGACCTTCGGGGTAGCAGCCGTCCTGGCCATATTGCATAATGTGCTGGTAGTTCTGGGGGTATTCTCCATAATGCAGTGGGAAATCAACAGCGCCTTTATTGCTGCTATTTTGACTGTCATTGGATATACTATAAACGACACTATAGTAATATTTGACCGGGTGCGGGAAAATCTGAGAAAGACTAAACGTCAGGATTACGCGGAACTGCTTAATAGGAGTATTGCCCAGACCTTGAATCGCTCTATTAATACTGTTCTAACCTCAGCTTTTACTCTGATAGCATTACTCTTACTGGGGGGAGCAACCATAAAACTTTTTGTGGGCGCCATGCTGATTGGCTTTGGGGTAGGAGCGTCCACTTCTATATTTATCGCCAGCCCGCTCTGGTATGAAATGAAAAAAGTTGTATAAACATTAAGCAGTGACATAGCAGTAGGTATATGTTATACTTAAAAGAAATCTAAAGGGAAATCAGTCAGGCTTGCCGGGCTCCTATGAGCAGCAGAGTTATCTGTGGGACTTCATTATCAAATGAGGTCCCTTTCAATTTAAAAGGGGGTTAGCAGCGCAGATGGAAAGCAAGACCCGAGCAGCGTGGTTGTCAGTAGCCAGCAATATAACCCTGATGAGCGGAAAACTGATCATCGGCTTAATGATAGGATCTGTTAGTGTAATATCAGAAGCCATACACTCGGCCAATGATCTCTTGGCATCTTTTATAGCGGTTTTTGCTGTAAAAAACTCAGGCAAACCACCGGATAAAGAACACCCCTACGGGCATGGTAAAATTGAGAATATTTCTGGGACTATTGAGGCCTTATTGATCTTTGTCGCAGCCGCTTTAATAATATCAGAAGCAATAAAGAAGATACAAGATGGCGGCGAAATGCTTGAACCGGGCTGGGGTATGGCTATAATGGCGATATCAGCATTACTGAACTTCTTAGTGTCATCACATCTGCTTAAAGTGGGTAAAAAGCATCATTCCGTAGCCCTGGAAGCAGACGGCATACATCTGCGCACTGATGTATATACTTCAGTCGGAGTATTCATAGGCCTGCTGCTGATAAAAATTACTGGCTATCAGGTTCTCGACCCTATTATCGCTATATTAGTAGCCCTCTTGATAATAAAAGCGGCCTACGATCTGACCAGGAAAGCCTTTTTGCCGCTGCTGGATATTGCCGCTGATGACGATACATTAGAACAGGTAACTGCAGTGCTGGATGAATTTAGCGACAGCTTTATTGAATATCATGACTTAAGGAGCCGAAGAGCGGGCCGGGATATTCATATTGACTTGCATTTGGTGGTAAACCCGGAAATGAATATACAGGAGGCCCATGACCTATGTGACCTGATAGAAAATCGAATAAAACAGGAGATAATTTACTCTACCGTGCTGATTCATGTTGAGCCTGCGGTCATGATAGAAGGATGAAAAAGTATTTGTATAATAGAAAGCCAGGAAATATAATAAAGAGGGTTAGCAAATAAGCGAAAGAAGGGGCGTAAGATGCAGGTATATTTATTTATTGCACTGGTCTGTCTGCTGGTTATTGCAGTTTTTGTGTTCCAGAACCCCGCCCTGGTAGTAGTGCAGTTTCTGGGTTGGAATTCGCCGGAGATACAATTGGGAATAATAGTGTTGCTGGCAGTTATAAGCGGAGCTTTTTTAACCTTCATGTTGGACACCTTTCGCTATTTTAAGATAGCTAAAACTATAAGAGAATTGAGAACCAAAAATAAAAAGCTGGAAAAGGTTAATAGAGCCCTGGGAGGAGCCAAAGCGGAAAGCACACTTACTGCGGTTGAGGCAGAAGCCGCCGCTGCCGCAGAGGAGCAGGAGGAATAATAAAGCCCAGCGTGTTAAAAGGACCGTCCCCGGAGTGACAGTGGGGACGGTTTTTGCTGTCAACCTTTCTGAGACTATAGGGGTGACAGCAAAAACGGCCCCGCTAACAACCCCCGTTTCTGACCGCTTTACCATCACAATCCCTTCCACATATGGATAAGTGGCATCTGCCCAGCAAGTGCCAATATGAGGGCAGGTATGTTATAATGCTTGTATCTTTAAGGAGGGAATATTTATTTGAATATCATTACTTCGCATAATGCTCTGGATTTTGATGGCTTAGCATCCATGGTGGGCGCGGGTATATTGTATCCTTCGGCAGTTAAAGTGTTTTCCGGCACCTTGTCCAGGCATGTTAAAAAGTTTATGGCTTTATACAAAGATTTGATAGATATAAAAACCCCTAAAGAGATCGATCTGGATCAAATCAAGCGTATGATAGTGGTGGACACGGCCAGTATCAACCGCCTGGGGCATCTGAAGAACATTGCTGCCCGGGAAAATATGGAGTTCTATATTTATGATCATCATCCGGAAGCGGAAGATAATCTGATTGGTGATATTATGGAGATACATAAACTGGGAGCAGCAACCACCATACTGGTGGAAGAAATCAAAAGGCAGCATATACCGATAAGCGCCTTTGATGCGACTATCCTGGCTTTGGGTATTTATGAGGATACCGGCAGTCTGCTCTTTACTTCCACTACTCCCCGGGACATCGAGGCAGCCGCTTACTTACTAGAGAGGGGTGCTAACCTATCGGTAGTAGCCAACTTCATGGAGCAGTCCTTCTCTGGTGAACAGAGGCAGCTTTTGCAGGATTTACTAAAAAATATTCGGCATTATAGTATTAAAAATACGGAAATTATTATTTCTCATACCAAGACCGATGAATTCATACATGGGCTGGACGCATTGACCCACCGCTTGCTGGAAGTAGAGAACAGTGAGGTGGCCTTTGTGGCAGCGGCTATGAAGGGCAAGACTTATGTAGTGGGCAGAAGCCGTAGTAATAATATTAATGTAAATGAGGTGCTCTACCAGCTTTCCGGTCGGGGGCATGCCAAGGCGGCTTCAGCAATAGTAAAAGGCATGGAGCTGGACACAATTATTGATACCATATTAAGTGAAACCGAAAATAAAGCTAAACCTGGGCTGCTGGCCCGCGACATCATGTCCAGCCCGGTGAAAACCCTGTCCGGAGATATCACTATGGAAGAAGCAGGTAAGACTATGCTCCGTTATGGGCATACCGGTATGCCGGTGATAGATGGGGGAAAGATGATTGGGGTTATTTCCAGAAGAGACGTGGGGAAAGCCAGAGTGCATGGACTGGCCCATGCCCCGGTGAAAGGATTCATGACCAGTGGGGTATGGACCGCCACCCCGGGCACTCCGGTAAACGAGATCCAAAAACTTATGGTTGAATACGATATTGGGAGATTGCCGATAGTTGAAAACGGTCAATTATTCGGTATTGTATCCCGTACCGATATATTAAGGACTTTGCATGGGGACCAATACCCGGAAGACCATGAAGTACTATACTCTTCCGACATCGAAGAGAAGAATTGTATAAATCTTATGCAGGATCGCCTGCCAAGCAGGATACTTTCTACCCTGCGCTTGGCCGGTCAGGTGGCGGAAGAACTGGGTAGCAAAGTTTACTGTGTGGGAGGATTTGTTCGAGATCTATTTTTAAGGCTACCTGATTTCGATGTAGATCTGGTAGTAGAAGGAGATGGCATCCTTCTAGCCAGCCAACTGGCGGAAAAATTGGGTGGCAAAGCCAGAATTCATGACCGCTTTAAGACTGCGGTTGTCACTTTGCCAGACGGGTTGAGGGTGGATGTGGCAACTGCTCGAACTGAATATTATGAATTCCCGGCGGCCCTGCCCAATGTAGAGCGAGCCTCTATAAAAGAGGATCTATATAGAAGGGATTTCACTATAAATACTCTGGCAGTGGCATTAAACCCGGATAAATTTGGTGAACTTATAGACTATTTTGGCGGCCGTAAAGATTTGGAAAAGGGCCAAATAAAAATATTGTATAATCTCAGTTTTGTGGAAGACCCTACCCGGATTTTGAGAGCTATTCGCTTTGAACAGAGGTATAAATTTACCATAGAAACAGATACTTTAAAGTTTGCTCAGGATGCGGTGGCCCGCCAGCTCCTGGATAAATTATCTTTTGATCGGATAATGCATGAATTGATAATTATTTTGGATGAGAAAGATCCCGTGCCATCATTGGAGAGAATGAAGGAAATAGGGGTGTGGGCTTATATATTCCCGGAAATTGACATGAATAGTCTGGATTGGACTGAGCTGCGCCGGGTGCCGGTAATAAACGCTTGGTGGCATGAGAGATACCAGATGACGAAAATAAAACAGTGGCTGATATATCTGATGCTGATGGTTTCCAAGTTGGATAAAGAAAAAGCACTAGGAGCAGTGCAGAGATTTTTTACTTCCCGTGAGGTGGCTAAATCAGTAGAAGAATCTTTCCTGGCTCCGGAACTGGCTGAGTATTTCTTCCAGCACCAGGATTTAACGGCTAGCGTAATAGATGAAAAGATTGGCAACTGGAGCCGGGAAGGTATCATCTATCTCTTGCGTTGTATAAAAGATGAGAACACCTGGAAGACATTGGTCAGCTATCTGGATATAAAGAATGAAGTCAAGCTATCTATCAGCGGACAGGATTTGAAGCGACTGGGGATAAAACCTGGACCCATATACAGTTCTTTGCTGGCCGAGTTGTATAAGATGAAACTAGACGGTAAAATTGAAAGCAGAGAGGAAGAATTAAATATGCTTGCCAAGATGCTGGAGGAGGAAAAATTTATAGATGAACATAACTGAAATGCTGGTAGCGTTGCCTGCAATACTCATTGCTTTGACTTTTCATGAATATGCCCATGGCAAAGTTGCTGATTTACTGGGAGATGATACTCCCTATTATCAGGGGCGGCTGACTTTAAACCCCTTGCCCCATATCGACTGGGTGGGGTTTGCCATGTTATTTATATTTCATTTTGGCTGGGCTAAACCGGTACAGGTAAATCCTAATAATTTCAAAAAGGTCGGCTATAAAAAGGGTATGATGCTGGTATCCCTGGCTGGTCCCATGATGAACCTGCTTTTGGCTTTTCTTGCCCTAGTTTTGATGAGATTGTTGGAACCGTACCAGCTGACTGCCTGGGGAGGCATCACTGCGCAAATATTAAGTCCATTGATCATAATAAATATTATCCTGGCAGCCTTTAATTTGATTCCCCTGCCGCCCCTGGATGGATCAAAAATTCTGGCTGGTCTCCTTCCGGATGTGGGCGCTCGGATGATGTATTCCCTCGAACAATATGGTCCACTAATGCTGCTGCTGCTGATAATCACTGGAGTAGCTTACAAGATATTTATACCGGTAGCTAATTTTTTATATTCGATATTATACCTCATAGTCTATTAAAGTAAGCTGGTGATAAAATGACTTATGTAGTCGATCTGGATACATTCCATGGTCCTTTGGACCTTTTACTATATCTGATCGATAGAAATGAAATAGATATTTACGATATCCCCATTGCCAATATTACCGGACAGTATATGGAATATCTGCAGCTTACCGGGGACTTTGATCTAGACAAATTAAGCGATTTCCTGAGCATGGCTTCCTATTTATTGAATATCAAATCAAAAATGCTTCTGCCTTTTAATGAAGAAGAAGAATTAGAAGAAGATAGTGCCGATCCCCGGGAAGAGCTGGTGAAAAAACTCTTGGAATATAGACGCTATAAAAAGGCGGCTGGATATCTGATATCCAGACAAACGGAGGATTTTGCCCGGATATTTTACCGTGCGGTAGAGGAAGAGTCTCCGCAGCATGAAGAGATTGCCGCCGATCTAAAGGTTTTAATCCGAGCTTATCACAGGGTTATCAAGAGTATCCCGGCAGAAAGCATAGAACCCTTTCAAATTCCGGAAGGGGATGTTAATGTAGAAAGTAAGATGGAAGAAATCTTAGAGTGTCTGAAGCGTTCAAAAACCAGGGTGCTCTTTCATGAATTATTTGCGGGGCAGAAGCGGAGACGAGAAGTAATGGCTTTGTTTATGGCTTTGCTGGAATTAATCCGTCTCCAGCAAGTAGAGGCGGTACAGAAGAGTCCCTTCTCGGAAATAGAAGTGTGTTTGCGAGGAGCGATGTAGTATGTTGATGCGTAATGATATAAAAGCTGCGGTCGAAGCAGTCTTGTTTGTGCGCGGGGAACAGGTAGCCTTGGATGAACTGGTGGAGATACTGGAGGTACCCCTCCTGGATTTAAAGGAAATCATTGAAGAATTAATGGGGGAATATAATGAAATTAAACGGGGTATACAGATAGTAGCAGTAGACCGGGGATATTTGATGTGTACCAGGCCAGATTATGGAGATATATTGGCCAGGATGGAGAAAACGTCTCAAAAAAGACTATCCTCAGCCGCGGCGGAGACCCTAGCTATAGTCGCTTATCGTCAGCCTATCACCCGATCAGAGATCGAAAGCATACGGGGAGTGAGATCAGAGCGAGTAATTGCCAGCCTGTTGGATAAGGGATTGCTAGAAGAAGCGGGATATAAACCAGTACCAGGAAAACCTATATTGTACATAACTGGAAGCGAATTTTTACGGGTATTTGGTCTTAGCAGTTTAAAAGACCTGCCAGCTGTAGGGGAGGATTAGAGGATGGCAGAAAAATCCCTGGAAGAAGAAATAAAGACTCAAGCGCAGAAGGCCAAGAAGTTAGCACGTTATATGTGCAGTACCCAGGATTTAGTAGAAAACCAGATCCGCAAGGCCATGGAAAAGGGGGAATTCGATAATCTGGAAGGAGCCGGCAAACCAATTCATTTTGAAGAAAACCCCTATGAACCTCCTGAGGTCAGGATGATTCATAAAATTTTGAAAGATAATGATTTTGCTCCTTTCTGGATAGAATTGGGTAAAGAAATCGATCGGGATTGGGAAAAAATCCAGGATGAGGTGGAATATTTCAAACGGTACACCTCCATGGTTTTCAACGGTAAACGCGAAAAGATGGCCATGAAAAGATACGAGAGCAAAAAAGCGTACTTTTTGTCAGAAAGACGCCTAGAACTGGAAAAAGTCAGTAAAAAAATAATCGATTATAATTTGCATTGCCCCACTTATCAGTTGGGCCGTGCGCATTTACTGGTAGATGATGAGATGTACAAAATAATCATATCAATTGAAAAGCTTATAGATGAAATGCTGGGCAAGGATTAGCTGAATAAGGCGCGATGCAATGGGCACAATAGGTAAAAACAGGAGCAATTACCATGCCCTATATATATGCTGGATTAATCGTGCTTATTTTTGTTATTTTAAATATAAATGTTCAGGCAAATTTCCATGCGCTTTATGACAGCCGCGATGGGCAATTAAGAGTGCAATTGACTGTTATGGGCCGGTTTCAAAGCCAACAGACTTATACAGCAGGCGGTATGCAGTTTATCATGTCCCGCCTCTTTGCACCCCAGACTCCTCAACAGAGTTCATCGATCCGCATGCCTATAGGTCAATCCATGAAAATCATCAGCATATTTTTAAAACATCTTTTGGTTCGGGAATTAAGCTGGTATACTGTCATCGGCACGGGAGACGCCATGTACACCGCTCTAAGTACCGGGAGTATGTGGGCAGTGAAAGGAATCTTGCTAAGTTATTTTACCTCTTTAAGTACTGCTAAAAAAATTCGGGTGAATATACAGCCTGATTTTGATAGCCAGAGGATATACAGCGACCTCACTTGTATATTTAAACTCCGGTTGGTACATATTATGCTTATAGCTATCTATATAATTGGGTTTAAAATCAGGAGGTATATAAATGGATACAGAGCGTCAGGAAAACCCCAGCCATCCCATTGAAGGCTTAATGAATACCGCCATGCAAAGTATAAAAGAAATGGTTGACGTAAATACGGTAGTCGGAGATGCGGTAGAAACCAATGATGGTACAGTTATAATACCTATTGCCCAGGTAGCCTGTGGATTCGCGGCCGGCGGAGGAGAATATGATACCCAGGGCAGTACTGGCGGCAAAAATCAGGAACTTCCCTTTGCAGGAGGAAGCGGTGCCGGGGTATCAGTGAAGCCGGTGGGATTTTTAGTAGTTAGAATGAATGACGTAAGACTAATATCAACTTCGGGCAATATGCTGGCCGAAAGATTAATTGACATCGTACCACAATTAGTTGATAAACTGGATAGCCTTTTCCCCCAACACTCTCCCCAGCAATCTGATCAATAATAAAATTTTAGATATTTAGGGAATGGAACCGCTCACTGTCTAGTGAACGGTTCTATTTTATTGTGTACAGACATACCCTTCAAATGAGGAGAGCCTTGGGGGGAGGAATGTAGGTGCTAAATGTAATCTGGCTGCTGCTTTTAGCCGCGGGAATCGTTGTTGCTGCTTTAAATGGCAATATTGAAGTGGTTACCGAAGCAGCGCTGGGGGCATCCAAAGGTGCAGTTGAAGTGTGTATTGATCTGGTGGGAGTTATGGCTTTGTGGCTGGGTATCATGAAGATTGCAGAAAAGGGCGGTCTGGTGCAGAGCTTGGCCAGATTGCTAAGACCGCTGACTATAAGGCTGTTTCCCAGCGTACCTGCTCACCATCCGGCCATGGGGACCATTATATTAAACTTGAGCGCTAATATGCTGGGGCTAGGTAATGCTGCGACTCCCTTTGGCATGAAAGCCATGCAGGAACTGCAAGAATTAAACCAGGACTCAGATGAAGCCTCTGAAGCCATGTGCACATTTCTGGCCTTAAACACCTCCTGTATAACCCTGATTCCGGCTACCATAATTGCGGTCCGCTTTTCGTTTAATTCTGCTAATCCTACTGAAATAGTAGGAGCTTGTATTTTTTCTACCACCATCGCCATGATTTTTGCAGTATACCTGGACTACTGGTTCAGAACCAAAAGCCGCTGGAGGAAGAAATAGCATGCTCCATACCATACTAAGCGTGGTATCCAAATGGGCTATACCAGTTTTATTACTTGCGGTGCCTATATATGGGCATATTAAAAGAGTGCCAGTCTATGAAGCTTTTGTTGAGGGTGCCGAAGAAGGATTCACCACCGCAGTAAAGATCATACCCTTTCTGGTGGGCATGATGGTTGCTATATCAGTGTTTCGGGCTTCGGGAGCCATGGATTATTTGAGTATGATTCTCCAACCATTAACATCCAGGATTGGCGCCCCCTCTGAAGTACTTCCTCTGGCCATAATGCGCCCTATGTCAGGCAGTGCGGTCCTGGGAATGGCTACCGAACTAATGAGGGTTTACGGGCCTGACTCATTTATTGGCCGCTTGTCATCTGTTATGCAGGGAACAACAGACACCACCTTTTTCATACTAACGGTATATTTTGGTTCAGTGGGAATTAAGAAATACCGGTATGCCATATTCACCGGCCTTACTGCCGATATAACCGGCTTCCTGGCTTCAGTATATATATGCAACCTCCTATTCCGGTAGGCGAATTGAAAAACCGATAAAGAGTCCGGGGCAGGAATAGGGTGTGAAAGTCATCCCATTTCTGCGTAAGGTGGACCGAGAGGATTTTCCCCTGTCAAACTTTCAGTATCAGAGAAGTTGACAGGAACCGTCCCCGTTGTCAACCTTTGTCATCTAAATACATTTTTAGCTTTCGGAATGCTACCAATATATGATAGATTTATAAAAGCTAATCAAACTAGAGGACCGGATTGGAATTTGATATCATTTATTATTATAGGAATAATAATAAACGGGATTATGTTTTTAGGAGGTTATATATTAATGAAGACCGATATCGAGATAGCACAGGAAGCGGAAATGAAACCCATTCTGGAAATTGCAGCATCATTGGGCCTGAATGAAGATGATATCGAGCTGTACGGGAAGTATAAGGCCAAGGTCTCGCTAGATGTTTGGGAGAGGCTAAAAGATAAGCCTTCGGGAAAAGTTGTGCTGGTTACAGCTATTAATCCAACTCCGGCTGGCGAGGGGAAAACCACCAATACCGTGGGCTTAGGCATGGCTTTGAACCGACTGGGAAAAAAGGCTATCATTGCTTTGCGTGAACCTTCTTTAGGACCCAGCTTTGGAATTAAAGGTGGGGCCGCAGGCGGTGGGTATGCTCAATTGCTGCCTATGGAAGATATTAATCTCCATTTTACCGGGGATATCCACGCCGTAACTGCCGCCCACAATTTATTGGCAGCGATGTTGGACAACCATCTTCATCAGGGCAACGAGTTAAATATAGACCCACGGCAAATTGTGCTTCGCCGAGTTATGGATCTTAATGAAAGAGCATTAAGGAATATAGTTTTAGGTTTAGGAGGAAGAATTAATGGTGTTCCCAGAGAATCTGGATTTGACATAAGTGTAGCTTCGGAAGTCATGGCCGCTTTATGTCTGGCTACGGATTTAATGGATTTGAAAGCCAGATTCAAGAGAATAGTGGTAGCCTACACCTATGACGGTCGACCGGTTACCGCTGATGATTTAAAAGCGGCCGGCTCCATGACCTTGCTGATGAAAGATGCCATAAAACCTAATCTGGTTCAAACCCTGGAGAACACCCCGGCTTTTGTTCACGGTGGACCATTTGCTAATATCGCCCATGGATCAAACAGTATTGTGGCGACCCAGATGGGTATGAAACTGGCCGATTATATGATTACCGAAGCCGGTTTCGGCGCCGATCTGGGAGCTGAAAAGTTTTTTGATATCGTCTGCCGCTATGCGGGGTTTACACCTGATGCCGTAGTATTGGTAGCTACCGTTAGAGCCCTGAAAAACCACGGAGGGGTTCCTAAAAACCAGCTGGGGGAGACTAATATGCCAGCCCTGGAACAAGGTATTCAAAACCTGGAAAAACAGCTGGAGAACATAAATAAATATGGGGTGCCGGTAGTAGTCGCCTTGAACGAATTCCCTGGCGATACCGCAGAAGAAATCGATTATATAACTGCTAAGTGTAACAACTTAGGAGCCGAAGTAGCCCTTTCCCAGGTCTGGGCTAAAGGTGGCGCAGGTGGAGAAGAACTGGCCAGGAAGGTTATTCAAGCTGCTGAGACACTCAGTACATTTAAATTCTTATATGAGGATGATATGCCCCTGCAGGATAAAATTGCTGTGATATGTAAAGAGATATATGGGGCCGATGGGGTGACATACAGTACCGAAGCCAAAAAGATGCTGGATACATACCAGGCCCAGGGGTTTGGGAGGCTGCCGGTATGTATAGCCAAGACCCAATATTCACTCTCAGATAACCCTGATCTAAAAGGGCGCCCGCGAGATTTTACGGTTTCAATAAAAGAAGTGCGTCTATCTGCCGGAGCAGGTTTCATAGTAGCTTTGGCTGGCACGGTGATGACCATGCCAGGTCTGGGTAAAACACCTGCGGCCCAGAATATTGATATTTTAGCCGATGGGCAGATTATAGGTCTGTTTTAATCAGCTGTACGGGATAAAACAAAAAGTCCAGTCAGCATGCTGGGCTTTTTGTTCCTGAAATGAACTTTTATCGGAGCAGGGTAAAAATTAACGGAGGACAACCGATGAAGAAGAGTAGCATTGATAAAAGCAAAATTGAAGCAGCGGTAGCTATGATATTAGAAGCTATCGGTGAGGATGTGGACCGGGAAGGAGTGAACGGCACCCCCAGGCGGGTGGCCAGTATGTATGAAGAGATATTCTGCGGCATGGACATAGATCCCCGGGAGCTCTTGCAGGTATCATTTACTGAGTACCATGATGAACTGGTCCTGATAAAAGACATACCACTCTATTCCATGTGTGAGCATCACTTTTTACCGTTTTACGGCAAAGCCCACATCGGCTATATCCCCAAGGGCGGGAAAGTAGTGGGCATCAGCAAAATTGCCCGGGTTATGGAAGCATATGCGCGGAGGCCGCAACTGCAGGAAAGGCTTACCTCACAGATAGCGGACTGCATTTATGATACCTTGAAACCCTATGGAGTGGCAGTAATTATTGAAGCTGAACATATGTGTATGACTATGAGGGGTATCAATAAACCTGGTTCGCTCACCGTTACCTCAGCAGTCAGAGGCATTTTTGAGACCAGAGCCCAGACCAGGAATGAATTATTATCCTTGATTACGAAAAAATAGCAGGCAGCAGCTAAGCATCACGTGGCTTGATGCAAAAGGGGGCTGGAAATGGACCGGAGAAGGCTGGGAGTTATAGGCATTGTAGTGGAGAACCGGGAATTCGTTTCTATG
>CAZHHJ010000034.1:0-17645 GCA_964531295.1 uncultured Syntrophomonas sp. | reverse complement strand
GCGAGTTTTGGTTGAAGATCACCCGGGAGTTTTCAAGCTGAACGATTATAGATAAGGTTTGAACGTCACTCGCGTTAAGAGTTCAGAGTGGTGCTTGATTAAATCAGGCGCTACAAGGGTGGTACCGCGGAAGATGCTTTTCGTCCCTTGGGATGGAAAGCTTTTTTAATTGAAAATAAACTGATGAGGTGGTTAACAAATGGCTAAGGGTAAATATGATACTACACTGAATTTACCTAAAACGGATTTTCCTATGAGAGCGAATCTCCCTAGCAGGGAACCTGAAATACTGCAGTTCTGGGAAGACAATAGGATATATGATCAGGTGCAGGAAAAAAATTCCGGCCGGGACATGTTCATTCTGCATGATGGTCCTCCTTATGCAAATGGTGATATTCACCTGGGACATACCTTGAACAAGGTTTTAAAAGACATCATAGTAAAACACCGGTCTATGGTTGGTTATGATGCTCCTTATGTTCCAGGCTGGGATACTCATGGTCTGCCTATTGAACAACAGGCTATTAAGGCTCTAGGGATTGATCGGCATAAAACCGATGTGCTGGAGTTCAGGAAGCACTGCAAAGAATATGCGCTTAAATATGTGGATATTCAGAGGGAAGAATTTAAGCGTCTGGGAGTAAGGGGAAATTGGGAAAACCCGTATCTTACTCTAGCTCCTGCTTTTGAGTCGGTACAGGTCAGGGTATTTGGCGAAATGGCCAAAAAAGGCTATATTTACAAAGGATTAAAGCCAGTATACTGGTGCGCTGATTGCGAAACAGCCCTGGCTGAAGCTGAGGTCGAATATGGGGATAAAACTTCTCCGTCCATCTATGTAAAATTCCCGGTCAAAGATGGCAAGGGATTAATTCCCGAAGGCGCTTTCGTTGTCATCTGGACTACTACCCCCTGGACTCTGCCTGCTAATAATGCTATTTCCCTTCACCCGGAATTTGATTATGTACTTGTGCAGGTCGGCAATGAAAGATATGTTGTTGCCAAAGGACTGCTGGAAAATGTGGCCTCAGAAGTGGGTTGGGACAACTATAGTATTCTCAATGAATTTAAAGGCCGTGAACTGGAAAGAGCAATCTGCCGGCATCCCTTCTTTGATCGCGACTCACTCTTGATTTTGGGTGAACATGTAACCCTGGAAGCAGGCACCGGCTGCGTACACACTGCACCTGGACATGGTGAAGACGACTTTTATGCAGGCAAAGAATACGGTTTGGATGTAATTTCCCCGGTGGACGACAGCGGTAGGTTTACCGATGAAGCCGGTATATTTCAGGGTCTATTCGTACACGATGCTAATAAGAATATTATTGTGGAGCTGGAACAACGGGGTCTGCTGGTTCATGCTAGCAGTGTCAAACACCAATACCCTTACTGCTGGCGTTGCCAAAAGCCTATCATTTACCGGGCTACTGAACAGTGGTTTGCCTCTATCGATGGTTTTCGGGAGGCGGCTTTAAAAGGTATTGACCAGGTTAAGTGGATTCCAGCCTGGGGTCGGGAACGCATATATAATATGGTGCGAGACCGCGGCGATTGGTGTGTTTCCCGGCAAAGGACCTGGGGAGTTCCCATCCCCATTTTCTACTGTGAATCCTGTGAGGAAGCAATTATTAATGATCAGACCATTGACCGGGTATGCGAACTATTCGCTGAATATGGTGGTGACATCTGGTTTAAGGAAGAAGCGAAATATTTGCTGCCGGATAATTACCAGTGCCCAAATTGCAGTGGAGACAAATTCCGTAAAGAGACAGATATCATGGATGTGTGGTTTGATTCGGGCTCCAGCCATATGGCAGTCCTGGAAACTCGGGATGACCAGCGCTGGCCGGCCGATATGTACCTGGAGGGCAGTGATCAGCACCGGGGCTGGTTCAACTCATCACTATCTACCTCGGTAGCGGTAAAGGGAATCCCCCCTTACAAACAAGTATTGACTCATGGTTTTGTGGTGGATGAAAAGGGCCGCAAGATGTCCAAATCGCTGGGTAATGTTGTTGACCCCTTGAAGATGATTGCGCAGATGGGGGCAGATATACTCAGATTATGGGTTTCGTCTGCCGACTACCGCAATGATGTGGCAGTATCCCAAAATATAATCAAGCAGAGTGCCGAGGCCTACCGAAAAATCAGGAACACCTGCCGATTTATCCTGGGCAACTTGTTTGATTTTGATCCCGGAAGAGATAAGCTGGATTACGAAAAGCTTACCGAACTGGATAAATGGGCCCTGGCTAAATCAGATAAACTGCTGCGCAGGGTGAGCAAGGCATATGAAGAATATGAGTTTCATGTAGTCTTTCATTCGGTACATAATTTCTGTACCATAGATCTCAGCAGTATCTATTTTGATATATTGAAAGACAAATTGTACTGTTCACACCCGGATGATCCCCAAAGGAAAGCAGCCCAAACCGTACTTTATGAGCTTATCAATGCAGTAGTGGTAATGCTGACTCCGGTCCTGGCCTTTACCAGCGAGGAGATATGGAATCATCTCAAAAAAACAGGAGATCCTATCAGTGTACAATTGCTGGAATGGCCACAGGTCAATGATGAATACGCTCAGGAAGAAATTGAAGAGAAAATAGATAAAATCCTAATAGTAAGAGAAGTAGTCACCAAAGCCCTGGAAGAAGCCCGCATCCAGAAGGTAATCGGGCATTCTTTGGGGGCCTGGGCCACCATATACGCAGATGCTGATTGGCTGAAAGTGTTGTCAGCAGCGGATGATCTGGAAAAAATGTTTATAGTGTCCCGGGTTGATGTACAGGCTGATAGCGAACGCAGCCCTGAGGCATTGTGCCTGGCAGAGGTGAAGGGCATCTGGGTACAGGTACAAGCTGCTGAAGGCGAAAAGTGTGAGCGGTGCTGGATTATCGAACCTTCGGTAGGGGCGAATACATCTCACCCCACCCTATGCCAGAGATGCAGTGAGGTGGTCTCCAGGCTGGAAGGATAGGAGGCAGACCGGTGGAAGAAAGCAAGAGAGCTATAATTACGGTATTGGGCCATGACCGGGTAGGGATAATATACGGTATTTCTGGAGTGCTGGCTGTCAATGATGTGAATATTCTGGATATCAGCCAGACCATATTGCAAGGATTTTTTACTATGGTAATGATAGTAGATGTTGCCCAGAGCCGGGTAGAATTCGCCGATTTAAAAGAACAACTCGCCGGCAAAGGTAGAGAGTTAGGCCTGCAGGTCAATATCCAGCATGAAGATATATTCAAGTTTATGCACCGGATATAGCGGGCAGGGGACACACCTTCTTGGAGCTCCCCGTAATGAAGGAATGTCCCCATTACAGAGGCGACACCAAAGTTGACAGGAAGAAGTCCCCGCTGTCCACTTTTATAGGAGGTTGGAGCGAGTGCCGTTTAATATAAGTAATGAAGAAGTTTTAGAAACCTGGCGTATGGTGGAAGTTGAAAAGCTGGATATTCGCACTATTACCATGGGTATTAACATACTGGACTGCCGGGATGCAGATGCTGAAAAAACCGGTCGGAACATCTACGATAAAATCTGCCGCTATGCCCGGGATCTGGTTAAAGTTGGGCGAGATATAGAAAAAGATTTCGGTATCCCGATTATTAACAAACGTATTTCTATAACCCCTATTGCTATGCTGGTGGACGGTTTCTCTGTTGCTCAGATCATTAAAGTCGGCCAATACCTGGACCAGGCAGCGTTTGAAGTTGGGGTCAACTTTTTAGGCGGTTTTTCAGCTCTGGTTCACAAAGGCTATACTCGGGGAGCACGGGAAATGATTCAAGCGATACCGGAAACTCTGGCCTCAACCGAGCGCGTGTGTTCTTCCGTTAATGTAGGAACCACCAGAGCAGGCATAAACATGGATGCGGTCTATGATATGGGCATAATTATTAAAACAACCGCTCAACTAACTGCAGAAAAAGATGGTTTAGGCTGTGCCAAACTGGTAGTGTTTTGCAATGCAGTTGATGATAATCCTTTTATGGCAGGGGCCTTTCATGGCCCGGGCGAGCCGGAAACAGTTATAAATATAGGCATCAGCGGCCCGGGAGTAGTTGGTAACGTGGTAAAAAGCAATCCTGATTGCGACCTAGGAGAACTGGCTAATCGCATTAAGAATACCGCCTTTAAAATTACCCGCAGTGGAGAACTGGTAGGAAGGGTAGCCTCTAGCAGACTGGGAGTGCCTTTTGGTATAGTAGACCTGTCATTGGCACCGACCCCGGCAGTAGGGGACAGTGTCGCCGAGATTCTGGAAGCTATGGGACTGGAACGAGTAGGAACTCATGGCACTACCGCAGCTCTAGCTATGCTGAATGATGCGGTTAAAAAGGGAGGAGCCATGGCTTCTTCTTATGTGGGTGGTCTCTCCGGGGCTTTTATACCCGTTAGCGAGGATGCAGGTATGATTGAGGCAGTAGCAGCAGGGGCTTTATCCATAGATAAACTGGAAGCTATGACCTGCGTGTGTTCGGTGGGATTGGATATGATTGCTGTTCCCGGAGACACCCCGTCTGCGACATTGTCCGCTATAATAGCAGATGAAGCAGCTATTGGGATGATAAATCGCAAGACCACCGCGGTTAGGATCATACCCGCTCCAGGCAAGAAAGTAGGCGATTATGTTGAGTTTGGCGGATTACTGGGAAGAGCGCCGGTAATGGCGGTAAACAAAAATCTTTCAACTCTATTCATTAACCGCAAAGGGAGAATACCTGCACCCATACAGGCCCTGAATAATTAAGGGTAAATAACCTGACCTAATGCGGTATGTAATTTCATATATATGGAATAATAAATATTAGGTGGGGAGAATGTGACACAGGATGAAAACAGGGATATAATGCAGAATGAACAGAATAATGATCAGGAGCATATAGAGGGAAAACTGAGCTACATCCAGCTAAAGGTAGATGAAATATCTTATAACATGGAAAAGCTGGGGGTGGCAGAGTACCTGGAAATGTTGCATAACCCCAGAAGACTCTTTTTCACCAACTTCTGGGTTGGTGTTTATCGAGGATTTGGAATGGCTATAGGATTCACTATTCTGGCCGGTCTAGTCATTTATATGCTGCAGGAAATCATTACTCTGAACATTCCCGTGATTGGAGATTTTATAGCGGAGATAGTGAAGATTGTTCAAAATCAGATGCAGTTTAATTAGGGGAAAGGGTTTGTTAATACTTTAAAGAACTGAGGTGTTAACAAATGGTTTATCAGGCGAGCTTGCTGATACGCAAACAAGAAATACAAAAGATGATTGCGGAAAAGACTGAACAGATGATGGAAGCCAGCACCGAGTTATCCGTTTTCGGACATGAAGTCCCCGATATGGCATTTACCATTTATGAAAAAGAAAAAAATGCCGGACTGATAGAGATCTTGCAATTCGAACTGGAAAAGGTAAATGAAGCTTTGGAAAAATCTGCTGCAGGAGAATATGGCAAATGCGAATCCTGTGGAGCAGTCATTGAAGATCAACGATTACAGAGCAAGATCGATGCCAAATTTTGTTCCCACTGTGAAGAACAGCGCAAAATTCTGCATTGATTTACAAACATATGGTAAAAAAAGGTGTATAATATTTATTGAGAGATGAGGAAAATAGTTCTGTAATATCTGTTTTTGCTTCCTGGATAGATATGCAGGAGATCGCAGTCGATGTATTATATTGGCGCACACAGATAAAGCTATTTGATAATTAAGGAGGCTTATCGCACCATGAAAATTGGAATCTTTACCGATAGCTATAAGCCGTATACCAGCGGCGTGGTTACGTCTATCGCTACTTTTAAAGAAGAATTAAATAAACTGGGGCATGAAGTTTATATTTTTGCCCCCAGCTATCCCGACTATGAGGATGAAGAAGCAGGGGTATATCGTTATTACTCCATGATCTCCCCAACCAATCCTGACTTTGCTCTAGCCATACCGGTTTATCCGGGTCTGCATATGCTGCTGAGGAAATTGGATCTGGATATTATTCATGTTCATTCACCGTTTACCATGGGAAAAGTGGGTATGCACATGGCCAACCGCCATAATATACCACTGATTTTTACTTATCACACTCTCTATGATCAATACGCCCATTATGTGCCAGTCGCCCAGGAGTTGGTCCGGGAAATGGTTCTTCGTTTCAGCAACAACTTCTGTAGGCAGTGTGACCATATAATAGCACCCAGCAAGGAAATACAGAAATTGCTGTACAGTTACGATATAAATACTCCGATTACGGTAATTCCTACCGGGGTGCCCTTACACAAATTCCAGGGAGCAAGGGGAAACTGGTTAAGAAATAACTATGCTATACCCAAGGACAACAAAATTCTACTTTTTGTGGGTCGCTTGACCCGGGAAAAGAATCTGGATTTTCTGATCGAAGCTTTTAAACTGCTTAGGACACAGATGCCCAATACTACCCTGGTTTTAACTGCACAAGGCCCGTTGGAAAATGATTTGAAACAGCTGGTGATGGAGCAGGGAATGGAATTAGATACTGATGTAATATTTACCGGTGCACAGCCTTTCGATACCCTGGTCAATATTTACTATTCTTCCGATCTCTTTGTCTTTTCTTCCATGACTGAAACCCAGGGTTTGGTGCTAATCGAGGCTATGGCGGCCGGACTTCCCGTAGTGGCAGTGAGAGCCTATGGGGTGCAGGATATGGTGGATAATGGTGTCGATGGTATCTTAACCGAATCCAATAAAGAAGAATTCGCCCAAGCCATCACCGGAATCCTGGCTGATGAGAAAATATACCGCTACTATAAAAAGAATGCCCTGAAGAAAGCGAGCAGTCTGTCCTCCAGTAATATGGCCCTCAGAATGCAAGGGGTTTATGAAGAATTGCTGCTCTTCAGTCAACCCAGGCAGACTAAAATGCAGGAGTTTATCGCCCGTATTGCTCCATAAGATGACGAAAACAGTCTACGGCCCTTATAAAGGGCCGTTTTTTGTGTACTGGAGTTTTATTACTCTGCTATCTGTGGTAAATTAGTTATTAGCTTAATGCTGAAACAAACCTAATATGCATAAATGGAAGTGTGAGAGATTGAGAAGGATTCTGGCGATAAGTGCAGGTAAAATAGTGATATTTCTAAGCCGTATGCTGGGAAACCAGGGTACCGATTTTCCGGGCCGTATAGCCAGAAAAATCTATCCCGGGATACTAATAGTCCTGGCTGCCAACATACAGGAAGAGATATTTATCGTTACTGGCACTAATGGCAAAACTACTACTAGCAACATGATAGCCTCCATCCTCAGAGAAAAGGGTTATTCACTGGTTCACAACACTGCCGGGGCCAATATGTTAAGCGGTATTACTACTGCTTTTATTGCAGCATCTGATTTATGGGGCAGGAAGAAATTCGATTATGCCCTGCTGGAAGTGGATGAGGCCTTTGTTCCCCTGATTATTAAAGAAGCCCGGCCTCGGGTGGTGATAATTACCAACTTTTTCAGGGATCAACTGGACAGATATGGAGAACTTGATCACACCATCAATCTTATTAAAGACGGAGTGCGAAACACTGATATTGAACTGGTTTTAAATGGGGATGATCCGCTGGTGAGTCATTTTCAAAACGATACCGGCTTGCACTGCTGGTACTATGGTTTTGAGAATACTATTTATGATGTACTGGAAAGCATGGAAAGCCGGGAAGGCAGGCACTGTGTTTTCTGTGGGCATGAACTGGAATATAGCAGGTATCATTATGCCCAGTTGGGGCAGTTCAAGTGCCCAGGATGTAATAATCACAATCCAGAGTTAAATTTTATCGGCCAGGAGCTTAAAATGAACCCATTTATAGAGATGAAGGTAAATGATTTGCCCATTCAAAGCCCTTATCAAGGCTTCTATAATGCATATAATATATTGGCCGCAGTATCAGCCGCACGATTGCTGGGCATAGAAGACAGCATTATCCAGAGTGCCATCGCCGGCTACCAACCCCGGGCCGGCCGTATGGAAAACTTTATTGTTAATGGCAAGCGAACTGTTCTGATACTGGTCAAGAACCCTACCGGTCTCAACCAGACCTTATCAACCCTACTTTACGATACGAAAAGCAAGAACCTGTTTATTGCGCTGAATGATAATGCTGGCGACGGCCGGGATATATCCTGGATCTGGGATGCGGAGGTAGAGATGCTGGCTGATGATAAAGCCCGGATCCTTCAGGTAGTATGTTCTGGTTTAAGAAGCGGTGATATAGCGGTTAGAATCAAATACAGCGGCATAGACGCCAGTATTATTAATATAAAAAGTAATCTGGCCGAAGGAATTGAACTGACAGTTGGCGGACCAGGAGAAGTGAACTATATACTATCCACCTATACTGCCTTGTTTGAGTGCCAGAAGATATTGAAAGGACTGCAGAATGATGAACCCGCAGTGCCTGGACAGCGACAGCTTCAGGCGTAGGAAACTTATTGCTGGGAGATGAAAGAATGGCTGCTTTGGTAATCGCCCATATGTATCCCGATCTGTTAAACCTTTATGGAGATAGAGGTAATTTGCTGTGCCTGCAGCAGAGAATGCGCTGGCATGGCCACGACTGCCGAATAAAAAATATCCGGCTGGGAGCAAAAATAGATTATGCCAGCATCGATATGATCGTCATGGGTGGAGGTTCAGACCGGGAACAGGGATTGGTATACCAGGATATGGTAGGACGTTCGGATGAATTCATGGCTCAGATCGAGGCCGGCATGCCAGTGCTGTGCATTTGTAGTTCTTATCACTTGCTGGGCAGATCCTATATAACAGCTGATGGGCAGGCTATAGAAGGTTTGAAGTTTTTTAATTTCATTACCCAGGGCGCTAAGAATCGCTTGATAGGCAATGTCTTAATAAAAGCCAGCATAGATGGCCAGGACATGAGTGTGGTAGGATTTGAAAACCATGGCGGCAGGACCTTCTTTGAGGACGGCTCTTTGCAAGCTTTCGGCACAGTTATAAAGGGCTATGGTAACAATGGGGAAGATAAAAAAGAAGGTATTAAATACAAAAACCTGATCGGCACCTATCTGCATGGGCCCTTGCTGCCCAAAAACCCGGGAATAGCAGATTATTATTTAAAAACTATGGCCCTAAGGCAGGGGATTGAATTAAACAGCCGGCTGGATGATTACATAGAACACATGGCCCATGAGCAGGTCAAAAAGAAACTGCTCGCTACTTGATAAGATTGAAATCCTTTGGTTAAGGGTTTAAAGATAGAAAGAGCGGCAGCATGAAGCCGCTCTTTCTGTGCGTCTGCTTTTCATTTACCTGCCCTGTGGTATATTGTGTAAACCAGGAGGCAAGACTAAGATGAGAAGCCGTGGCAAAGGAGTGTTGAAGATCAACTTGGAGCAAAATACCAGCCCTATTATATTCCCGGAAAAAACTATAAATAAACGCATGCAGGAAGTATTAAAGACCGGCTATAGAGAGATTGATGAGATATTAGCTTATCTCTTGCAGAGCAGTGGGAAGATGCTTCGTCCTCGTCTGTTGTACTTGTCCGCCTTAATCAATCCTCATGAGGAGAAAAAAATAATAGATATAGCAGTGGCGGTCGAACTTATTCATATGGCTTCCCTGGTTCATGATGATGTGATAGATAAGGCAGACAGCAGGAGAGGCAAAGAAAGTGTAAACTATCTCTGGGGCAACCCGGCCAGTGTGCTTACTGGGGATTATCTGTTTGCTGCAGCTTTCAATTTGATAAATCGGCACAGTCTGGAAGAAGTGATGGATAACATAACTTCCACTATACAGGTTATGTGTACCGGAGAAATAAAACAGCTATCCTTAAACGGTGATTTAAACATCACTGAGGAAGAGTACTATGAAAAGACCTACCGTAAAACAGCCTGCTTGTTTGCATCTTCCTGTCGGGTAGGGGCCTTGGCAGCAGAAGCCCAGCCGGAACAGCTGTGCATACTTGAAAAATACGGGCTTAACCTGGGTTATGCTTATCAGTTAATTGACGATGTGCTCGATTTTACCGGTGACAAGCTTAATCTGGGTAAACCGGTAGGAAATGATCTTACCCAGGGTAATATCACCCTGCCGGTTATACTGGCCTTACAAGAGCCTGGCCCGGGTACCCGACTGCGTGAACTATTGGAAAATGGCCGGTGCAGTATCGAGAGGCTAACAGAGATAGTGGAATTATTATCCGATTGCGGTGCCCTGCAAGAGAGCATCAGGCGCTCCCAGATCTTCTTGCATCAAGCCTTGGATATAATCAATGAATTACCAGTCAGTCCCGCTCGGCAGGCCCTTAAAGCAACCGGTGTTTTCTTAATGGAAAGATACTATCGGCCCAGCGAAAACATAATCACTTTCGGGAGGGAGGTTGTTGAATGGGAACCATTGATAGTACCGGTCATGAATTAATATACCAGGTGAGCAGCAGAAGGGTAAAAGGGCAGAAGAGCATTTTGTACACTTATATCAGCGGGATACTGCCCGAAGTAAGAAAACTGCTCAAATATTGGCAGCGCGAAGCAGAACTTTGTCCCAGTATTGAACTGAAGCGCCAGGCACTCTTAAGCCTGAAAACCAAAGATTTCCACTGCCAGGGAGGAGCGGTATTTGCCGTGCCCTATCCCCAAAAACGCCGGGAACTATTGCAACTCATAGTCGCTTTCCAGACTATCTGTGATTACCTGGATAATCTTTGTGATCGGGCCGGATGCACTGATGGCAGGGCCTTTGCACAGCTGCATCGCTCACTGATTGATGCTTTGACTCCGGGGCAGGAGCAGGGTGATTACTATAAATATTATCCGCACAAAAATGATGGTGGGTATTTAGAAAAGCTGGTTCACGAATGCAAGACTCATATAACAGAACTCCCGTCTTGGGATAGAGTAAAAGGTCAGGTACTAGCGCTGGTGGAGCTATATTCAAGCCTGCAGGTTAACAAACACCTTATGCCTGAAATTAGAGAGGACAGCTTAAAACATTGGGCATTATCCGCCAATAACAGGCACAGCTGTATTTTCTGGCAGGAATACTCGGCCGCCTGTGGATCGACCCTGGCAATCTTTGCTCTGATGGGTCTAGCCAGCCAGGAAAAACTTGACCTGGAGGAAGTCGAGAACCTACTAAATGCCTACTTCCCCTGGATATGCGGATTGCATATACTCCTGGACTATTTCATTGACCGGCAGGAAGACATATTGGGTGGCGATTTGAACTTTACCTTCTACTATGACGGTGAGAAAGAGATGATTGAGCGGCTGAAGCTTTTTGTGCGCCAATCCCATCGCTGTGTTAACTGCCTGCCTGAAAGCGCCTTCGCCAAAACTGTAGTGGAAGGGCTTCTAGCCATGTATTTGTCCGATCGCAAGATTAAAGAACAAGGATTAGAGAAAACAGCCCGAGAATTGCTGGCCGAGTCCGGTCCGCCTGCATTTCGCACCTATCATATATGCAAAACAGTGAGAATTTTTTTATAAAGCAGCAGCCAGCTAGCCGCATCCAGGTACTTTGCTTAAGAAACCCTCATCCTATCATACTCCCTGTTTCCTCGTTAAAAGCATATCATAAGTGATTAAGCAGCGATCATAAAAACTCACCGATCCCTATATTTGGTATAATTATGAAAAGTGCTTGAAGAACTTATTAGAAGGGAAGCAGGATAAATGTTCAAAGTAAAGGTTCCTTTTCACCCGAGTTCGAATTATTCCCATCCCCCCGGCACCGCACCTGGAACACTGGTTAATTACAGGGAAGGTGCGGAAGTGCAGAATAATATCCATATAATAAAGTTTTCGTCTGATGGTTTCTTTGAGGACAATATCCGTGATTTAGGGGAATTAGGACCGGATGAAAATGAGGCTGCGGTAACCTGGATAAATATAACTGGCCACCCCTCAGCCGACAATCTGGAATTGCTGGGAAAGCGTTTTAATATCCACCCCCTGTCCCTGGAGGACGTTATGAACCAGGGACAGCGCTCCAAAATTGAATTTTATGAAGATTATTATTTTGTGGTTATGTATCTTTTGCAGGAGCAAACAGAAAGCGCTTGGCAGGTCAGTATATTTGTGGGGGAGCAATTTATAATAACCCTGGTGGAAGAAGAAGCGGATGCTTTTGAATTAATACGGAATCGGCTGCGAAATAGCAAAGGATTGATACGCAGTCAAGGAACAGATTATTTATGCTACAGTATATGTGATGCCTTGATAGACCGATATTTTCCGGGTTTAACTCAGGTAAGGGAACATATTGATCTTTTAGAGGAAGAAGTATTTACCAGAAGAAGTAATAATGTTATTGAAAAGGTCCATAATTTAAAAATACAATTGATTATAATGGAAAAACATATCTGGGGAGCCCAGGAAGCAGTTAATACCATGCTTAAAGACGAAAGTAGGCCGATAGATGAGCAGGTGAAAGTGTTTTTGCGTGACTCCTACGATCATAGCATTCAGCTCTTGAGTATCATTTCCAGCTATCGTGATATTACCAGCAGCATACTGGAGTCCCACCTCTCCTTGGTGAACAATCAGATGAATGAAGTGATGAAGGTATTGACCCTGATAGCCACCATCTTTATACCCCTTACCTTTATTACCGGGGTCTATGGAATGAATTTCAACCCCCATGCCGGTCCGTTAAATATGCCGGAATTAAACTGGCCTTATGGATATATAACTATTCTTGGATTTATGCTGATCATAGCCTTGATTATGCTGGCATACTTCCACCGCAAGAAATGGTTTTAGACAAATGCTCAAGAGGTTTTTTTAATGCTGATAATGCTGAGAGCAGCAAAGAGCAGGACTGCACCTATGGACTGCATCAGATTGAGACGCTCGCCAATAAGGGTCAAAGCCAGCAGAGTAGCAGTCAGCGGTTCAAATAGAGAAGCTATAGCCGCATTGGTAGCAGTAGTGCTTTTTAAACCGGTGGTGTAAATAATATAAGCCAGAGCGGTAGGCACTACTCCCAGGAATAAAAGGATGCCCCATACTGCGATGGGAAGATCAGCTGGTACAGTTATAAATGGAAGCATAAATAATGCCCCCAGGGAAAAGGCAATAGATACTATCCGCAAGGGCGAATAATGAGCCAGGAGAGATTTACCCGCTACTGCATAAATGGCATAGGATAACCCGGCCCCCAGTGCCAGGAGGTAACCCAGAGAACTGTTAGAATCGAGGGAGAAATTAAGCTGGTAAATATCCATGATCAGTATGGTGCCGCCTATGGCCAGGGTCAGAGCTATGAAAATCCGGGGGGGCAAATGGTCTTTTAAAAACAATTTTGACAAAATGGCCACAAAGACTGGTGAGGTACATAAGGCAATAAGGGTGGCGGTTGAAACCATAGCAAAAGAAACTGCCGAGAAAAAACACAACTGGTAAGTAGCTACCGTCACACCATATATAAGAAAAATGCCCAGATGCTCTTTCTGCAGGGGTTCTTTACTGCTCTTGCTCAGAAAGGAAATCAGGACCAGAACGGGTGCAGCAAACAGGAGTCGCCAGGCTCCGATGGTCAAAGGGGACAGCGGATATATCTCGTTTATGAAACGGGCCGAAACACCCGTAGTGCCCCAGAGTATGGCGGCCAGTAAAATTAACAAAATCCCGCGCTGCATGGTGAATCCTTCTTCCTATAGCCTCTGCAAATATCCCAGCAGTATATTCAGCATAATAGCACATAGCAAGATAGCTGTCTTGAGGATAAATAAAAGTTCTGCTTGGATTGGGCCAATCCCCAAAACCCTCCTCCTACTATTTGTAATCAAATACCATAAATACTATAGAACCAACGATGTCCAGGGGCTCCCATTCAAAACAGACTCAAATAAAAGAAGAAAGAGGCCTGGTCCATGCAATTGACATTATTTTGTGACAAAAATGAACAACTACGAATAGCCCTCAACATTATCCCCAAAGGGCTATTATCAAGCACTTCAGACAATACCGGTATTTCGCAAAAAAAAAGCAGCAGTATAAAACCTGCAATAATGCAAAAATTGAGAGAATTTGACGGTAGAAACACCCTACCTATAAGCATTCGGTGATAGTAGAATACTAAGTAACACTTGATGTAGTAATAAGTGGAAGGGATATGCTATTTATGAGAATGACTATCATTTTTAGTTCTGACGCGGAAATCGTGCTCCCCGTTCAATATAATCATATTCTACAAGGCTTCATGTATAAGAATCAACTGGATCGCGATTATAGTAAACTTCTTCATCAGGAGGGGAAAGAAGTTTGTAAGGGTAGATTTAACCTCTTCACCTTCTCCCGCTTGATGGGGAAATTCAAGTTTAATAAGGACACTGGAAAAATCACCTTATACCCCCCTGCCAAACTAATTATATCTTCAGTCATTGATGAATTCATTCTTGATCTAGCTGACAAACTGCAAAAATCAGAATTGATATTCCTGGGGAATAATGAAGTGGCAATCGAACGGATAGAAATGGAAGAGTGTTTACAGTTCGGTAAAAAAGTTCAGATCAAGATGCTTTCCCCCCTGGTAGGCTGCACCACCTGCATGCGGGAAGAGAAAAAATACACTAATTATTATTCGCCCTGGCAATCCCAGTTTGCAGAAATAGCCCGAAATAACCTGCTTAATAAATATGAAGCAGTACATGGTTACCGGCCAGATGATAAGGAAATAAAGATTATTCCCAAC
The DNA here is from genome assembly GCA_964531295.1 of uncultured Syntrophomonas sp. Taxonomy (GTDB): domain Bacteria; phylum Bacillota; class Syntrophomonadia; order Syntrophomonadales; family Syntrophomonadaceae; genus JAAYJK01. The sequence continues at coordinate 2,947 of CAZHHJ010000034.1, read as the reverse complement.
GGCAGCCAGGAAAAGAAATTTGAAAAGATACTTAACTATCGAGGAACAGTTGTCAAAGGGTATGCTGGCATCTACTGGCTTAAAGGCTGTCCCGAATTAATCAAACTAGCCTATGAAGCCGGTCTGGGTTTCAAAAACAACCAGGGATTCGGTTGTTGGGAAGTAGTAAAGCAAGCAGCGGTATAGATAAAATATCGGTTTAAGTATATAATGTAAAGGTAAGTTGGTACTAGCAAATAAACATGGTCATAATTTCTGACACACACTAACTTTATATACGCATGCCCAGACAAGTCTACCGCCGGTAAAACGGCGGTATTTTTTATTTTGGGGATAAATAGTGAAATCCACAAGAATCGGCCGGCCGAGCAGGAGTCTCTAGTAAAAGATGCTCCGCCAGGCACTGGTAGCAAACGGACTGGAACATGAGCAAAGGCTGCTAGGTCCGACTTGTTAATTGCCAGGGTTATTCCTATTCTATACCAGATAGATAATAGTGCTCTTTCTGTAGGCCAGAGCTAATGGCTTATCAGGGTGAACCGGATACAATCCTAATAGACCCAAATCAGGGATATACCGCTTCAAATTCTAATACTTTTAGTGTAATTTAATAAGTAATGAAGAATTACGAGTATTAAAAATATTAGACGGAATATAGCATTTGATGTAGAATTATAGGTATAAATGCTGGCGATGGGGGGCTAAATTTTGGAAGCATCTTATTACTATAATTCTAAAATTCTTGACAATTGGGAGAAGTTTATTGACCAAGGTATAGTGGCTGAATCAGAAGTAAGGCCGGAGATAGCTAGGTCATGGCAGAGAAGTAGAGGCTTAGATCCGAAGAAGATAAATATGTACCAACTGCCTAACCGGATATTGCAGGCCAAATTAGCCGAAAACATACAATTGATATTATGTGCCAGGCCAATAATGCAGGAGATAAACCGGAACAGTAAAGATTTTACCTTGTTATTGGCTGAAAATGAGGTCTGTATTTTAGAGGTTGTGGGTAGTCATATAGATACTTATGATATGCTGGGGTTGCGTTGCGGTGAAAAGGATATTGGGACTAATGCCATTGGAATTTCGCTGGCTGAAGAAAAGGCATTGGAAGTAGTCGGCCCGGAGCATTATTGTGAGGAGTTTCATTCCTACTTTACTGCTGGAGTGCCCATACATGACAATAATGGAGAAACAATTGGTGTCTTGGGCGCAATGGGCAAACTAAGCAGACCGATGAATAACATACTGCAAACCCTTAGACTAGCAACAATTATAATTGAAAATCAGCTGCAATATAAAGCTGAGCAATCTGCAATAACTAGGTTGTATCATAATACCTGTTCATCTATTATCGATTTTATTCATTATGGCTTGATAGTGGTAGACGCCAATAGGAGAATTATCAACGCCAATCGTAAATGTCTGGATATCATGGGGGGCGGGCAACGCAGAGCTCTGATCGGTAAATTTGTAGAAGACCTTATAGTAGATGACAATCAAGTGCTTACAAATCTTTTTTCCAATAACTCAAATGAATTTATTAAGGATTTCCATCTAAAAGGATTGGATAGGATAACCCCCTGTACCCTAGTGCGACGGCAGTTTGTAAGAAACCCTGATAATACATTCCAAACCATCCTGGGTTTTGAAATTATAAAAAACAAAACAATATTTAGCGATGACATCACTTCCCTGAATTCTATATGTGATGATGATAAATCCAATTTTGATGAATTGATAGGTGAGAGTCAGGCATGGAAGCAAATAAAAAATTTAGCCCGGAAAGCTGGAAGTGTTTCCTCTAATGTACTAATAACAGGAGAAAGCGGTACCGGAAAAGATTTGATAGCTAGGGCTATACATGAAGAAAGTGGACGTAAGGGTAATTTTATTACCATAAATTGCGGAGCCATACCCAAGGAATTACTTCAGAGTGAGCTTTTTGGCTATGAGGAGGGGGCTTATACCGGAGCAAGAAGAGGCGGAGGAATTGGTAAACTGGAAATGGCTGATGGAGGAACGGTCTTTCTGGATGAGATCGGTGAGATGCCTTTTGATATGCAGGTAAATCTGCTGCGATTTATTCAGGATACAATAGTTACTCCTATCGGCGGTTATAATCCCAGGAAAGTGAATGTGCGCGTTATTGCAGCTACTAATCGTAATTTGAAAAAGGAAATTGTGGAAGGTACATTCCGGGATGATTTATATTATAGGTTAAGTGTAATAAACATTGAACTTCCGCCACTTCGGAAAAGGAAGCTTGATATACCTTTGATTACGCGATTTTTAATTGATAGTTTCTGTACCCAATTCAACCGGGGTTCATTGAGTATCAGTGATAAAGCTATGGATATACTGTGTAAATACTGGTGGCCGGGTAATGTGAGAGAATTAAAGAATATTATTGAAAATGCTATTGTGTTTACTAATGGAGATATTATTACCGAAGATCGTTTACCTGGGCATATAAAAGAATGCGGTGAAAACCCTGAAAAGGTTTTAGAAAAAACAATGGAGCTAGAAAACGGAACATCAAATTTGACTATTGAAGAAGCTAGGAACTTCAATATGAAATTAAAAGATAAACTTGAACGTGATCAAATAATCGAACTTATTGATGAATTTAACGGTAATATAAGTAAAGTGGCCCAGAAAATAGGATTATCTCGTACCACGGTGTATAGAAAAATGAAAAAATATAGAATAGAAGCATAACAAGACATTTTGCAATAACTGTACAAGCATGTACAGATGTGTACAGTTATTGAACACAATACAATTATCTCTGTAACAGCGTTACATGATGCAACACTTCTGATTCTGATATCTGTAACTTCCATAGCATCGATCAAATCCGTCTTAGCGGGCGGATTTTTTATTTTTCTGCTATTGGCATATAAATTGCAGATATAACAATTGTATAAACCTAATAATGTGT
>CAZHHJ010000033.1:15738-18428 GCA_964531295.1 uncultured Syntrophomonas sp. | reverse complement strand
GTGATGTAGCATATAAGGCCCTTGCTACCATGGGTAGCAAACCTACTTGTGTAACCAAGCCTTATCTCGAACCGTTTATTGAGGATTAAATAGGAAGGATTAGGTAAGGATGGCATCTACACAAGAAGAAATTATATATGAATTAATCAAGAAACATATGCAGGCATCCGAGCAGATAAAGCCAGAACCGTCTTCCAAAGGAGAAACGGTTCTGGCTACGGAGCCAATCAAAATAGCTGTAGGTGTGTCAAATCGTCATGTACATTTAGATAACAATGACTTGGACGAATTGTTTGGTGAGGGTTATGAGTTAACGGAAGATAAGCCGCTTTCACAGGCAGGCATGTTTGCAGCGAAAGAGACGGTAATACTGGCTGGGCCGAAAGGAGCTTTAATTGGTGTGCGAATACTAGGCCCCCTGCGCCGCAATACTCAAATCGAAATCTCCTTTTGCGATGCTCGTCATCTGGGTGTGGTACCGCCAGTGATGCAATCAGGTGAGAAAGGAACTACTCCAGAACTTACCCTAATTGGACCCAAGGGTACAGTCACGAATAATAAAGCTGTAATGGTACCGTGGCGCCATGCCCACATGGATGTGGAGAGGGCTGCTGCGTGGGGTTTAATGGACGGGGACATTGTTAAAGTTCGTACTTCAGGAGATCGAGCTGTTGTTTTTGAAAATGTACTAATCAGAACAGGTAAGGGTTGGGTTAATGAATTTCATATTGATACAGATGAAGGAAATACAGCAAATATTAAAACGGGCGATATTGTAGAGGTCATTCGCGAATAAATCTGAGCAGGGAGGAACTAGTCTTGGAAATCGATGAAAAATTAATACAAACAGTTACGGCTGTGGTGCTTGCCATCATGGCTAATCAAAACAGTGATAAAACAATATGTCCGAATATTGAATCTGTTTCCATAGGAGGCTGCACCAACAGCTACGGTGTGTTTAACGATGTGGAGAGTGCGGTAGAAGCTGCCGATTTAGCATATCATCAGCTGGCAATGTGTAGCCTTGAAAAGCGCGGTAAAATGATAGAAGCTATCCGCAGTAAGTTTCATGCCAATGTAAGCTCTCTTACAAAAATGGAACTTGAAGAAACAGGTTTTGGCCGTTTAGAACATAAAATGAAGAAATTTTTTGTAACGCTGGAAAAGACTCCGGGAATTGAAGATGTAATGCCGCAGATTTACTCTGGCGATATGGGATTGTCCATCATTGAATATCGATCATTTGGCATAGCTGCCTGCATTACACCATCGACTGCACCAGCTGCAACTGTAACTCACAATGCAATATGCATGATTGCTGCTGGTAATACAGCAGTAATTAGTCCCCATCCTGGTGCCAAAAAAACTACCATAAAAGCAGTTGAATTAGTTAATGAGGCAATCATTGAAATCGGTGGGACACCGAATATTATAACTGTAGTTGCAGACGCGACTATTGAAAATGCCCAAAAGCTGATGAACCATCCGAAGATAAGCCTGAATGTAGCAACTGGCGGGCCAGCAGTAGTAAAGGCTGCTTTGTCCTGCGGCAAGAAGGCCATTGGTGCAGGAGCAGGCAATCCTCCTTGTCTGGTTGATGAGACCGCCGATATTGCTAAAGCTGCTCAAGATATCATTAATGGCAATAGCAATGAAAACGGAATTAATTGTTTGGGTGAGAAATCAGTGTTGGCAATGGAAAGCATAGCAGATGCCTTGATTCAAGAAATGTGTAAAAAAGGTGCTTATTTGCTCAAAGGGAGCCAAATTAATGATTTAATTAAGCTTACTTTACCCAATGGCAACCCCGACCTAAAGTATGTAGGTAAAAATGCCAATATAATTCTGAAAGATATTGGCATCAATGTTGGTGACAGTTATCGTTCTATCATTTTTGAAGCTCCTGCCGATCATCAGGTGGTAATGGAAGAAATCTTAATGCCCATTCTGCCTATTGTAAGGATAAAAGACTTTGACAGTGGAGTTAATCTGGCAATGAAAATCGAAGGTGGACGTCGTCATACTGCGGTAATCCATTCCAAAAACATCGACCATATGTCCCGTTATGCAAAGATGCTTTCCACGACAATTCTAGTCAAAAATGGTTCTTCATATAACGGAGCAGGAATTGATGGTGAAGGTCATACCACCATGACCATTGCGGGTCCTACCGGAGACGGATTGACTACACCCCGCACTTTTACCAGGCCGATGCGCTGTGCTCTGATTGGTAATGTTGGACTTAGAAGTGCACTGTAATCATTTTCCGTTTCAATAGGAAAGGAGGTGGATACGTGAAATATTCCGGAGCAGTAGGAGTAGTTGAAGTGGCGGGTCTGCCGACCGCCATCGCCTGTGCTGACGCCATGGTAAAGTCAGCAAATGTAACATTGATTGGCTATGAAATTACCAAGGGTGGGCCTGGAATGGTAAATGTCAAGATCTGCGGTGATGTCGGAGCAGTTCAGGCCGCAGTTGATGCTGGCTGTGCAGTTGCCAATAAAATAACGCAGGTGGTAAGCAAAGTTATTATGCCCCGCCCTCATGCAGATTTGGAACAAATGCTGCTGAATAGAAATACCGAGGCTCATTTTTCACGTAAGTTTGATACGGCCAGGGAAGAGGCCAAGGCCAAGGAAGAGGCCAAGGCCAAGGAAGAGGCCAAGGCCAAGGAAGAGGCCAAGGCCAAG
>CAZHHJ010000033.1:0-15638 GCA_964531295.1 uncultured Syntrophomonas sp. | reverse complement strand
AGGCCAAGGCCAAGGAAGAGGCCAAGGCCAGGGAAGAGGCCAAGGCCAAGGAAGAGGCCAAGGCCAGGGAAGAGGCCAAGGCCAAGGAAGAAGCCAAGGCCAGGGAAGAGGCCAAGGCCAAGGAAGAAGCTAAAGACAACACACCGGTTATCGATAAAAAAACTCCAAAAAAGTCTAAGAAAAAACCGGGAGAAAACAAGTAAGGGTGGTGAATGAAAATGACGGATGTTGAAAAAGAAGGAATAATAAAAATGGTTTTGGCTGAACTTGCAAAGCAAAGCCAAAATCATAAACCTGTTACAAAAAAAATACTGGCGGTTTTTTCTGGCGGTATTATAGGTCTGGATGATGTCCTTAAACAGATGCAACAGCTCCAAGAAGATGGCTATCAATTTAGTGCCGTATTAACTCCCAATGGCAAAACAGTGATTGGCCAGCAAAAGCTGCAGAACTCTTTGGGACTGATTCCGGTATACGATGATTCCGAAGATTTCAACAAACTGATAAAGCTGCTGGAAGATAGTGATGCAATTCTTATTCCGGTAATGACTATGAATACTGCTGCCAAAGTGGTCAATGGCATAGCGGATAACTTTGCTACAACTCTGATCATGGAATCCCTGCTTTCCGGCAAACCAGTGATTGCTGTACAAGATGCATGTAATCTCCTGCACCTCAGTCGTAAAGGGATGGGCCACAATAAAGCTACCAGGGCTTACAATGCGTTGTTGCTCGCCAATGTAGAGAAGTTAACAGAATTCGGTATGGAATTGTGTGATGCTATCGATTTACTTGATACAGTCCGTAATTACCTTGGCGATAATACCATGGTGAGTTCTACGGAAAAAGAATACCAGGGGGTATTTGACAAGCCGATATTCAGCCTAGCAGATTTGCCGAATATCGGCGGTAAAATCAGTATATCTCGTCGAACCATTATTACCCCGGCAGCTAAAGATGCAATTAAAGAACGGGATATTGAAATTATTATCTGTTAAGAGTGGGGGAGAAAGCGATGTATATTGCCAAAGTGATTGGTCGTGTCGTGGCAACTAAGAAAGACAGTCAGTTAATAGGAAAGCCACTCTTGATAGTTGCTCCTATGAATGGTCTTCTAAAGAAGTTTGATAAAACGACTTTGCTGGTGGCAGTTGATTCTGTCGGCGCAGGTATAGGCGAAACTGTTTTATTGGCTATTGGCAGTTGTGCTGGCTGTTATGAAGATTCAGCGGGAGGTCCTATTGATGCTGCAATTATTGGGATTATAGATGAAATGGAAATACAAGACTAGATAAGAGGTTCAGATTATGGAGGAATACCATGTTAAAGGTAGATATGCCGATGATATCGGAAGAAGTATCCGGAAAATGCATCAATCTTTGCCATATAATTCAAAACCCTGACGAACGGGTAACGCAACGATTGGCTATCGATTTTTCTCCATTAGCGATTATTTCCGTTTCACCCGGTGAAGCTGCGATAGTTGTGGCCGATTATCTATCTAAGTCTGCGGCCTTGGAACTTATATTTATTGATCGTTATTTAGGTACAGTTTTGGCCGTGGGTAATATAGACACTTTAGAAACCGCTTGTGATGGTATTCTCCAAATGCTTCATAGAAAACTGGCATTTGAGGTAGCGGAAATTACTCGCTCTTAGTAAATTAAGGAGGATATTTATATGGCTAAAGAGGCTTTGGGAATGATTGAAACCAGGGGATTAATTCCTGCCATAGAAGCAGCCGATGTTATGGTTAAGGCTGCCAATGTTCATTTGTGCGGTTACCAGAGGACGGGTTCAGGATATGTCACAGTAATGGTCCGTGGTGATGTCGGAGCTGTCAAAGCTGCTACTGATGCCGGGGCTGCAGCTGCCGGTAAGGTTGGACATTTGATTTCTGTATATGTTATACCCCGTCCGCATGATGATACCGAAGGGATTCTTCCAGATAATTTTTAAATATCACAAATAGGGATGGAACCTTATACCCATTCCTGGCATTTCTACAAGGAGGGATTGTCATGCCAAAATTTCGAATTATCAGCGCACCTAGCGCAGGGATTAAAGAGATGCTGCTTCGAAGAGCTAATGTGCGTCCTCAGGTAAAAGAAGAAATTTTGCACAATTGTACAGCGATAGGTATGTTTCAGGCTTCAATGCCAGATTGCTATTATTATTCAGATCTGGCGCAAAAAGCAGGAGATGTAGTAGCTTTGGAGATTACCGGAACTTGCCCACAACGCTTAAGCATGATGGCTTTGTTTGGTCGTCTATCGGCAGTAAAGGCAGCAATCAAAGCAATTGAAGATGATGACGGAGGCTTTGACTGATGGCCAAAACAAAATTCCTTTTTGTGGGGCCGAGGGGCTGCGGTAAAACTGCCCTAATCCATGCACTGCTAGGTCAATATGAACAAAATATGAAGATTCCGCCTACACAGGGTATGACCAGCTATGGCCGGTATATAGATTTGCCTGGAAGTTATTGTGAGAGTCCTCGTTTTTACCCGATCTTATCGGTATGTGCTCAGCAAGCTCAGTTTGTTGTTTTGGTTATTGGAGCAGATCAGTGTTCTATGCTGATGCCGGAAGGATTTGCGCACTTATTTATCCGTCCGGTATTAGGGGTAATTACCAAGATAGATGAGGTCAATGCAGATTGTGAAAGAGCTGAATTGTTTCTGCATCGTGCCGGAGTCAAAGCTCCTATTTATAGAGTCTCAGCTCGAACAGGAGCCGGAATCGGAGCTTTCCGCCAGTTTCTAGAAAATTAATTATAAATAGGACGGAGGGTAAGACTTGGAAAAGCACCAGCTACAACCAGGGAACAATCCGGATATGCTGCGTATTATTCAGGAAACAGTACCTGGTCGGCAGATAACACTAGCCCATATTATTGCCAAGCCTCGGAAAATTGTTTTTAAGAAGCTCGGCTTAAATCCATCCGTGGATTACTCCAGTGCAGCCATCGGAGTGCTTACTATGACTCCAGGGGAAATGGCTATCATTGGCAGCGATATTGCAACCAAGTCATCTAATATAGATTTGGGTTTTGTAGATCGTTTCAGTGGTACGCTGATTATTACTGGTTCGATTGCCAATGTTGACATCTCTTTGAGAGCTATTTTGGACTATACCCAGAAGACTTTGGACTTTTCTGTTTGTAAGATCACAAGAACATAAGGTGGTTAGAAATCATGCGAAAAATCATCCTAATAGGGCGCAGTGGTTGTGGTAAGACTACTTTGGGTCAGGCATTAAACGGTAATAAAATGAACTACCATAAAACTCAATACATTAATTATTCTGATGTAGTTATTGATACTCCAGGAGAATATGCCGAAACTAGACATCTTGGCTATGCGCTTGCGCTCCATGCTTTTGAAGCTGATGTAGTTGGTCTGATTCTCTCGGCTATTGAACCTTTTTCTTTATATAGTCCCAATATTACGCCTACAGCTAATCGTGAGGTAATTGGTATAGTGACGAAAATCGACCATCCTTATGCAAATGTTGTGCAAGCTAAAGAGTGGCTTGAACTTGCTGGATGTAAAACAATTCTTCCAGTAAGTGCGTTAACCGGCTTAGGTATAAAAAATTTATATGATTATCTTAATATACCTGTGGATATGGGTGTCTGCTAATTTCGGATATCTTTTGGTAATAGGTTTAAGGGTTATGTTGTAAAGGATATTGGAATTCGCAAGAAGGTTTCGGAACTAACAGAGCGTGAGGATTCTAGTAATAGTTATAGAAATAAGCAGAAAAGGAGACTAGATAAAAAGTGTCTTTAATATTTGCTATCAATCCAGGAGCTACTTCAACAAAAGTAGCTGTATTTGAAGATGACAATAAGCTCTATAGCGAAATAATTGATCATAATCCTAAGGATATAGCTAGGTTCAAACGAATTTTCGATCAACGAGATTATCGAGGAAAATTGTTGCGGAATTGGTTGGCAGACAAAAGGGTTGAAGTTTCAGATTTAGATGCCATAGTTTCACGCGGAGGCATACTAAAACCATTAGTTGGCGGAACTTATTATATCAATGAACTAATGATAGCTGATTTGGAGAGAGCAGAACATGGAGAACATGCTTCAAACCTTGGGGCTGCGTTAGCCTGGGATTTGGGAGCAGAATATAATTTGCCGCTTTTTATCGTTGACCCTGTGTCAGTCGATGAATACATTCCAGAAGCGCGTATTTCCGGGCTAAAAGACTTACCTCGTAATAGTTTGGCCCATACACTTAATTGCAGAGCTGTAGCTATTCGTTTTGCAGACGAAATAGGTCGCTCATATAAGGACCTGCAGCTGATTGTAGTCCACTTGGGCGCAGGGATTTCTGTCACAGTTCATTTGAGAGGCAGGTTGATTGATAGTAACAATCCTTATGAGGCTGGACCTATGTGTCCTGACAGGGCCGGCGTGCTGCCTACTCAAGGATTGGTTCAACTAGCTTTTTCCGGTAAATACGATGAATATGGACTGATAAAAAAAATACATAGAGAAGGTGGTTTATATGATCATTTAGGTACTAAAGATCTGCGAGAGGCAGAAAAAATGGCGACTGAAGGCAATGAATATGCGGCATTAGTACTTCGGGCTATGGTTTACCAAATTGCAAAAGAAATTGGTGCTATGTCTAGTGTTTTAGAAGGCAAGGTGGACGCAATAATCATCACAGGTGGAATGGCTAATTCAGGATGGCTGGAAGCAGCATTAGTCAAACGCATCTCCTTTATAGCTCCAGTAATTTTCAAACCTGGAGAAAAGGAAATGGAGGCTTTGATTGAAGGTGTACTTAGGGTGCTCAATGGTCAGGAACAGGTACGTGATTATATTAGTGCCGAATTAAGTGTCAACACCGCATAATAATCGTAATGTTTATCTCAGCTTAGAGACAAATATTAAAATAAGATAAGTGAAATATAAACTTGGGAATTAGTAAAGTTGTAGCAAATAAAGATCAATAATCTATTAAAATTTGAAGGGATGGTCATTATGAACAAAAATTTCGCGAGCGCATCACCTGCTGAAAACATGGTGCTGGCCTTTTTCTTAATGGTATTATTTGTTATACTTGCAGGCTATACTGCACCGGCAACCGCTTTGGTTTTAATTCCTTTGGGATTTTCGGTTTCCATTGTTCAAACCATAGCAGGCATTGTACAGTTAAGAAACAATGACATCATGGCAGGCAATATTAATTTAGCTTTTAGCGTTTTTACCTGGCATGCGTGTATTGGAACTTTACTAAAAGCACTTAATATTATTACTGTGGATACAGCTTTCATTGATGGTTGGCTTTATTTGATTATGGGACTACTTATGTTAGGTTTTACCACTGTTTCGTTTAGAGTAAATTCGGCAGCAGCAATATTTATAGTCGGGGCAGATATCTTTTTTCTAGGTACTGCCTATGCATCTATATTTGGAGCATCATCTGTAGGCTCTTATGCGGTCTGGGGACTTATTTTATGTGTTATATCATGTCTCTGGCAAAGTATAGGCCTAACATTAAATACTGTTTATGGTCGAACAGTAATCGGTTTTGGTCCGCCATTACTGAAAGGCAATTTTAGCGATGCGGCTTAGTAAGCTGAATTAAACATAGGAACAAAGATCACTTAAGGCGAGGACTTAATGAACTGGATGTTCATTAAGTCCTCGCCTTTTGTTAACAAAACATTAGTTTAGTCAATGTTTTAATGCTGCTAGTTAGAAGCTCGGTATTCGCTTGCTGACATCCCGATCTTGCTTTTAAAGAGTCTACGAAAAGAATTGGCATTTTCATAGCCCGTTTCCTCTGCAATGCTGTCTACAGTACGGTTGGTGGATAGCAGGAGAATCTTTGCCTCTTCAAGACGCCGATCGATGAGATAATCACTAAAGTTTTTACCTGTTTCTTTTTTAAACAGGCGACTGAGGTAAGAAGGGGTGAAAAACATTTCGCTTGCGATACTTTCCAAAGTAATATTATCATTTAAGCGAGTTTCAATTATTTCTTGTATTCGAGAAATAACTTCAAATGTATAGCTCCGATCTTCCTGAGTATACAGCGAGGCTACCCTTTCAATGAATTTGTTAAAGGATGTAAGCAGGTCCTCAGTGCTTTGGGCAGAAATAATATCGCCCAGAAATTGTTTATAAATAGTAGTCAATGGCCCATTAAATTTCGTGTCTTGTTCAGTAGAAGTAATTTCCGTAGCTATATTTATTAATTGAGTACGAATCTGGTTAATATCTCCTCCGGTTTTGACTGTCAATTCGCTTAAAACAGTATCTGTTAGATTGAAAACTTCTTGGATTGTACCGGTATGAAATAGTTTTAGGAGTTTTTTATAACATCCAGAGAGCGTGTTCGGTTCAAGCGGTTGAGTGAAATCCGTATCACTGCTCATAGCAAGCTTGTCTATTGTTGAGAGTAAATCTTTATAACTTAGTGGTTTGAGTAGATAATCATTTACCCCGATATGCAAGGCTTTTTCAATTAAACCAAAATCATCTGCGACAGTTAGTATAACAATGCGAATTTCAGGGTTTAATTCCTTTAATTTCTCAACCATTCTTAAGCCATCTATTTCAGGAATTAATATATCAGAAAATACTATATGAGGGTTTTTTTCCTGAGCAAGTTTTAGCCCTTGTTCTCCTGAGAACGCTTGTCCCACATAAGAGAGATTGGGGCGATTTTTTTTAAAAATATATTCAAATGCTTGGCCCGCCAACGGATTTTTGTCCACAAGCATTATTTTGACCACTTTGAATGCCCCCTTCCATCTTTGGGCCAACAAGGAATAATAATGGTGATTGTCGTACCCAGACCTTCATAACTCTTAATATCCCAGGTGAACTCATCTTGGAAATAATGTCTTAAAATTTTCAAAATGTTAATCAATGTAAAGGAAGCAGTGTTTGAAAGATCAGATCTTTTAAAAGCTAATAACTGGGATTTTGTTAATGAGGACATTCCAACTCCGTTATCGGATACAGTAATTTTAATCTTATTTCCTAGCTTTGAAATTTCAAGATTAAATATGCCCCCCTCAAGCTTTGATTCTAAGCCATGGGTGAAAGCGTTTTCCACAAAAGGTTGTATGCAAAGAGGTGGGATAAGGGCATCCAGACAATCTTTATCGATTGATGTTTGCATTAAAATAGTGTCTTCTGAAGATAGCTCTTTTATTCTCAGATAATTTTGTATTGATTCAAATTCTTCAGCTACAGTTGAAAACTGGTCAGTATGGCGTAGGTTATAGCGCATAAGTTGTGAAAGTGCTGAAATTGCCTCGGAGGCATTCTGGGGATTTTCTAAAAGAACGAGATTATTTATAGTATTTAGGACATTAAATAGGTACTGCGGTTTTAGATTCATTTCAATATTATGCACTTCCCTTTTTTTGAGGTTGTTTTCCAACTCTTTTTTATAGTTTTCCTCATCCGTGATTCGCATATTTAATTGATTGTTTACGTCTTTCAGGAAACTGTTAACGCTAATTTCTGCAATGTAATTGGCAATACTGTGCAGCATATTGGCAAGAGAGCGTAATTTATTCAGGGGAATAAGAGGAAGTTCTCTTTTTGTACTTTCATGTAATGCTTTGAGTTTTGGATCCGAATCAAGGTCTATGGTTGGTAAAAGGCTTTTAACCAGGGTATTATGCTCATTTTCTTCAACACGTACTTGTCCAATCATAATAACACCTAAATATTGATTGTTAATAATGATCGGAACTGCGACTTCCACAAAATCATTAGGACAACGGTAGATGAAGGGAAGTTTTTCGTGGAAGGCGCTGATTCCTCCAAATGCATCGGATTTTTCGCATTCTATACTTCTTTCGGGATCTTCCCTCATCTTGGCACAAAAAGGACAAAAAAGACCAATTGGATAGTCAGACCAGATCAAAGGCTTGCCTAGATTATCAGTGATCAATGTTCTAACATCGGTTGCCTCTGTAAAACGATTTAATAGGTCTTTAAGAAATTCAGGTGATACTACATCCAAGAGATTAGTAAAATGGTTTTGTGTTGACATAATGATCCCCCTAGTATCCTAATAGGCGACTAAAACGACATACTATTACATAATAGGTAACGAAATCGACATGTTACAACATTAATATAATAATACCACAAAAAGACGCTAGTTCTCACACATAGTTTAGATGGCCAAAATAATCACGGGAGAAGTTATAAAGTGAATTACGGGTTTTTCATAAATCCGAAGCCAGGCCACGTAAAACAAGTTTATCTAAACCAAAAATTTATTTGGGCAGCCCCAGAACCCTTTACTCCGATTTTTTAGTATATGCCCTTTTAATACCCTAAATTCAATAAAAGGAGCCGAATAAATAGTTTGAACTGTAAACAAAGAGCAGGCGGTCCGAAATATGAAGAAAAGCGATTATCGGAAGCAAGTTCTGGTGTTTTAAGCAAACTTCTTACTGCGAGTGTCAGACAAGGTATGCAATTGGCCAAAATACGTGCACTCGGCTTTTTGCCTGGAGAAATTTCAACTTTTATATCAAGTAAGGTGCGATATTATGCCGCTGAAGTGATATTCAGCGGATAAAGCGTTTCTTATAATTGTGTTACTAGATGATATTTGCGGGTGTTAACAATAAGTAAGGATGGTATTAACATGAGCAATTATATAGCCGAGTTAGCTTTAAAGGCAGGAATTGTTGGTGCAGGGGGTGCTGGTTTTCCAACCCATGTAAAACTGGACGCGAAGGTCAAGCACATTATTATAAATGGAGCTGAATGTGAACCTTTGATTACGGTAGATCAGATGTTGATGCTTCAGCGTCCAGATGAATTGGTGCAAATGGCCGAGCAAGTACGCAGTGAGCTTGGTGCTGTTTTAGTTTCGTTTGCGGTGAAGGCTAAACATTCAAAGCTTATAGCAGAACTACAAAGAGCTATTGATAATAATCAAAATTTGCAGGTATTTCAGTTGGGAGATTTCTATCCGGCTGGGGACGAGGTGGTCACGGTTTATGAAGTAACTGGTCTCTTAATTCCAGAAGGTGGTATTCCGCTGGATGTGGGTGTTGTAGTGTTGAATGTTGAAACCTTGTGGAACCTGAGTCGGGCGAAGAAGGGTATTGTAAATACCCATAAATGGCTGACTGTCGCTGGTCTGGTTGAACGCCCAGGTGTTTATCGCGTACCAATGGGTATTGCCAAGCGGCAGGTTTTAGAAGCGGCTGGGGCTGAGTTAAATAAGGATGTTTACTTTATCGATGGTGGTCCCATGATGGGCAATTTAGTTAAGGATTTAAATGAGGTAGTAACTAAGACTACCAAGGCGCTGCTGGCATTTCCTGTTAATCACCCGGTAATTGTTAATGCGCGCAGGGATATGAATCAAATGTTGCGTCTAGCACGCTCTGTATGTTGTCAGTGCCGGCTTTGCACCGACGTTTGCCCCCGTAATCTCTTGGGTTATCATTGTGAGCCACACCGCACCATATTGGATGCCGCTTACAACTGGTCTATTAACAGTGAGGGCATTACCCAGGCTTTGGCTTGTTCGGAATGCGGAGCTTGCGATATGTATAGCTGTCCTATGGGGCTCTCACCAAGACGCATCAACATAATGATTAAACAAGAATTAAATAAATTGCAAATACCCAATCCCAATAAAGGGAGTGAGCCCAAACCATCTTTGTGGCGTTCTTATCGCCGGATTCCAACCTCAAGGTTATGCTCTAGATTGGATGTTGCTAAATATTTTAGTCCAGTGAAAATAAATGCGCAGGAATTCATTCCAGAAAATATTTATTTGCCGCTAAAACAACATATTGGAGCTCCTGCCCAGCCTGTCGTAACGGTAGGGGATAAAGTTAGGTTTGGTCAACTTATAGCTGCGCTTCCTGAAGGCACACGAATTTCCAGTAATATTTTCAGCAGTATGAACGGAACTGTAACTGCGGTAGATGCAGAAGGGATTAAAATTGTGAGGTGAATAAGATGAAGAATGCTAAAAAAATTGATTGTATTGGTTTTATCGAATACCGCAGTGTTGCGCAAGGGTTGGCTGGAGCCGATAAAATGCTTAAATCTAGTAATGTAGACTTAATATTTTCTGCTGTATTGTGTCCAGGAAAATACGTGGCAATGGTAGCTGGAGATATTAGTTCAGTTCAGGAAGCGGAAAGAGCAGTTCATAGTAATGATGAGGCCTTTATCTTATCATCTGCAGTGCTTACAGACGTCGATCCGCGGGTCTTTTCAGCACTTACCGCAAGCAATCATTTTAGTGAACTCGATACCCTTGGGGTATTGGAGACAATGGATACTGTTTCAGCAGTGCTAGCTTCCGATAAGATAGTAAAATCAGCAAATATTGATTTGTTGGAGGTACGACTTGCACGTGGTATGGGAGGAAAAGGTGTTATTTTCTTTAGCGGCGAGCTTGCCAATGTAGAAGAAGGAATGGAAAACGGGAAAAATGCAATCGCTGAGAGTGGAACATTGATAGCCTGGTCGATCATACCTAACGCGCGACCTGAAATAATATTGTAGGGGAGAGAATAATGAATTATGTTGCCAATACTGATCAACAAATAGATTTGCTTATTGAAAGAATATTGCATCCTGAAAAGACATCGCCCTCAGCCTTAGTTTTTTTAGGTGTCGATATCGGTACTGCCAATATTGTTACGATAGCAGTGGATTGTGAGGGCAATCCTTTAGGAGCTGAGATAGAAAGTGCTCGGGTGACACGGGAAGGAATGATTGTCAACTATATGGAGGCCGTAAGTATTGTTACGAAACAGGTAGAGAATTTACGGCGAAAGCTGGATCATCCACTTTTATATGGAGCTTCAGCTTTCCCCCCCGGAACCGAACCAGGGAATATCCGAATTACTGCTAACATTCTGGAGGCAGCAGGATTAAATGTTGTTGCCATGGTAGATGAGCCTACAGCTGCTGCGCAAGCCCTGGGGATAAGTAATGGAGCGGTCATCGATGTTGGTGGTGGTACGACTGGAGTATCTATTCTTATGGATGGAAAGGTCGTTGCGACTGCCGACGAAGCAACTGGAGGATTTCATTTTGATTTAGTCATTGCTGGAGGATTAGGTGTTTCAATTGAAGAGGCCGAGTTAATGAAACGCAATTTAGGGGAGCAGAGCCACTTACTTCCTGTAGTACGTCCAGTGATAGAAAAAGTAGCAACAATTGTTTCTAAGCTCATTAATGCTTATCCGGTGAAAGATCTTTACCTGGTAGGTGGGAGCTGTAGTTTTAATGGTTTTCAAGCTGTTTTGCAGAAGGAGTTAGGATTACCTACACATATGCCCCGAATCCCTTTATTTGTGACTTCTTTAGGTATTGCGATCTGGGCTACGTCGTTCAGCCCCAAATGAGCCTAATATAGGCAAATGTTAAACAGAAGAAATTGTAAAGAGGTGATACGAAAATCAATACAGCTACGCAACAAGTGAAAATGTTAATTAGATCTATTTAAGGAGGAATTGCAGTGGAGTTTACAGCAGAACAAATAGCAAAAATTGTTAATGATGTAATGCAGCAAATGAATAGTGCCCCAGACTCTGTAAGTGTTCAAAAAGACGATTATTATGATCAGCTTGGAACCGGTGGCGTTGAACCCTTTGATACTGACTATACTATGATTGATTACACCGGAAATAAGGAAGATGTTTCTCCTTTTCCAAGAATTAACCGCATTCGCAAGCGAGTCTTCGATACAACCCAGGAAATTGAAGCAGACCGTGCTATTTTACTGACTGAAGCATACAAAATGTATAAAAATGATCCCCAGGTGATTAAATGTGCTAAGTCTATTGCACATGTTTTGCGCAATATCCCGATTCATATTATGCCTGATGAACTAGTTGCGGGCGAAACAGGTTGTATGGGTCGCCATGCTGCTATTTATCCTGAGTTCTCCTATGACTGGATTTGTGATGAATTGCGTGGTGACAGGATTTGCAAGCGTCCGGAGGATCGTTACGAAACACCCGAACAAGTAAAAAAAGCATTGTTAGACATGGAGGAGTATTGGATAGGAAACACTGTTGCTGATGAAATTACCGGTTTGTTGACAGATGAAGAACTAAAAGGTTCCACCGTTGGAGGCCGCCCAGTATTTACGCCTAATCTTTTCTACTATTATGGTACTGCTCATACTATGCCACGTCATGAACTTGTTTTGGCTGATGGCTTCGGCGGTCGGAAGGAGAAAATTGCTGCAGCATTGGCTAAATGTGATGCCGCTACCGGAGAAGGCTTGGAAGCACGTGAAAACTATACTGCGCAGTTGATTGTTTTGGAAGGTGCTAGTGACCATATGAGACGTTACGCCGAGCTAGCGCGAGGGCAAGCTGCTATAGAAAGCAATACTGTACGCAAGCAGGAGTTGCAGCAAATTGCTGAAAACTTTGAATGGCTAGCCGAAAATCCCCCAAAAACGTTCTGGCAGGCTATTCAACTTTATCAAATGACAAATTGTATCGGTTATATTGAGAGCAATGGCCAGGCTTTATGTTTTGGGCGTTTTGACCAAGTTTTGTATCCTTTTTATGAAGCTGATATGAAAGCCGGCCGTATAAACAAGAACTTCGCGGCTGAACTGACCGAAGCGTGGTCTATCAAGACATGGGAAATGCTCAAACTGCGTGATGAGATTTCAGCCACACTATCCTCGGAAGCCGGTATGGGATCAACTGTAACAGTGGGTGGACTGAAACGAGATGGGTCTGATGCAACCAACGACTTGACTTACCTATTATTGGAAGCGCATGCCCATACCCAACTGCAGGAACCATGGCTTTCGGTTCGCTGGCATGTCAATTCACCCTGGGAGTACAAAGTGAAAATTGCGAGCATTTTGAGAATAGGAACCGGTCTGCCTAAAATATTCAATGATGATGCGTGCATTCCCGCCCAGACTGGTTCATCTGGCAAACCTCTTGAAGATGCCAGAGATTATGCGTTGGTTGGGTGTGTAGAACTGGATATTCCGGGTAAGGAGTATGGTGCCCATGATTCTGCATATATGAGTCTGCCAAAAGTATTTGAGATGGCATTGAATGATGGAAGATGTTTGGACTGCGGCTCTGAATGCCCACGGTGGCATAAGTGCGGCGGTATCGGTGGACGTCTTGGACCACAATATGGTGGACTTAAGGACTATAGTTGCATCGAAGATTTGATGGAAGCTTACCGCAAACAAATGGAATACTGGGTTGAAAAAATGGTTGCGGTTATCAATGCTACGGAGATTGCTCATAGGCGCAAAAAGCCTCTGCCTTTCCTTTCGGCAGTCTTTGAAGGACCCCTGGAAAGCGGGAAAGACGTTACCGCTGGTGGTGCCGTTTACAACTTTAGCGGTCCGCAGGGTGTCGGGATGGCAACCGTTGGCGATAGTCTCTCTTTTATCAACGAAGTAGTATTTAAAAGCAAAGAGGTAAGTCCTGAAAAACTACTGGATGCCCTGCAGAAAAATTGGGTCGGCTATGAAGACCTATATGCACTGACTAATTCTGACAAGATCCCCCATTATGGCAATAATAATGATTATGCAGATGAGTTTACTAAGTTTGCTGCAAAATCCTGGATAGATGCGGTGCATGGTAACATGAATACCCGTGGCGGTAAGATTGTCCCAGGTATGTTCTCCGTATCCGCCAATGTTGGTATTGGTATGTGGCAAACAGCTACTCCGGATGGCAGGTTGGCTATGGAGCCGGTATCTAATTGCCTTGGACCTGTTCATACCAAAGTCGGTTTCCACGATATTACTGGTCCCACTGCTATGGCTATTTCAGCGGGCAAACTGGATCAGCAGCGAGCTAGCAACGGTACTCTGCTTAATGTTCGCTTTTCACCCGGATGCGTAAGCGGTGATACAGGTCGCGAGAATTTGGTTAGATTTATCGATACCTACTTCCAACATAAAGGGATGGAAGTTCAGTTCAATATAGTTGATCACCAAACACTACTTGATGCACAGGCACGTCCCGAAGATTATAAAGGATTGCTGGTACGTGTGGCAGGTTATAGTGCATTGTTCACCCGTCTGAGCAAGGAATTACAGGATGATCTAATCGGCCGTAATGCATATAGTGCTTTTGACTGATGGTGATTAATGATAGTTCTAGCAGCAGAAAGGTGGTGCAAAACTGGGCCAAGCCCGGTGCGGATAAATGAAAAACATCTCACAACGAAAAGAAGCTACTATTTTTAATATTCAGAAATTTACCGTACATGATGGGCCTGGGATACGGACGACTATTTTCTTTAAAGGATGTCCAATGCACTGCATGTGGTGTAGTAATCCTGAAAGTATCAAAGCGTATCCGCAGGTAGCTGTATTTAAGAAGGATTGTATTGGTATTGCACATTGTGGCCGCTGCCTGCATGCCTGTCCGTATCAAGATGAAAAGATACTGCAGATCGAAAATGGGTATGTCATCAGCATTGACAGAGATAAATGCCGCAATTGTTTGCTTTGTGCTGAAGCTTGTCCTAATAGCACCCTTAAGATCTTCGGTAAAAAACATACAATACGCGAAATAATGGACATCATCATGGAAGACCGTCAGTTCTATAAAGAAACAAATGGCGGTGTGACAGCCGGTGGTGGAGATCCGATGGTACAGTATGAATTTGTTCGGGATATGTTTAGGGGATGTAACCGTTACGGTATTCACACTTGTCTTGAAACAGAGCTTCAATGCAAGAAGGAATCGTTAGAAGCGGTGTTGCCGTATACAGATTTATTAATAACTGATATTAAGGTTATGGATCCCCAAAAACATAAGCAGTATACCGGTATGACAAATGGACGAATATTGGATAATATCAAATTCGCGGTTGAAAGTGGCGCCAAGGTGATTATCAGAACTCCTGTTGTACCTGGCTACAATAATGATGATGATAATTTTCACGCTACAGCACGATTTGTAGCTGAACAATTGAAAAACAGAGTAGTTCAATATCAACTTTTGCCCTATCGTTTGCTGGGAACCGAAAAATACGAGGCACTGGGAATTCCCTATCCTATGGGCAATATCAAGCAACCTGAACGTGAGGATTATGAACCAAACATCCGCCACTTGGTAGAAGTAATGGCAACATACGGAGTACCAGCGGTAGCTGGCAGTAATGTGAAATATAATTACTAGTAAAGGGGAATAGCCATGGCAGAGTTGAAACAGCGCATAATCCAGGAATCCGTTCCCGGGAAACAAGTGACTCTTTGTCACATGATTGCACATTGTGATACTGCGCTTGTGGATAAGCTCGGGATGGCGAAAGAGTCAGCTGCAGGCATAATGACAATTACTCCTTATGAGGCAGTCATCATCGCAGCTGACCGGGCAGTAAAAACTGCTGATGTTGAATTAGTAGTAGTAGATCGTTTTACAGGCTCTCTGTTGATAACAGGATATATAAGCGCAGTGCAACCAGCCTTGCGAGAAGCAAATCGTTATCTTACAGAAGTTTTGAATTTTGATACGACTGATTTTACACAATCCTAATCGATGTTAGCAAGAAGTTTTAAAAATATTAAGGAGGGAATTTATTATGTCACAGGAATCATTAGGAATGATTGAAACTAGAGGTTTGGTCCCGGCGATTGAAGCAGCTGATGC
>CAZHHJ010000032.1:0-19815 GCA_964531295.1 uncultured Syntrophomonas sp. | reverse complement strand
AAGATTAAAGAGCCGTAAATTTCTAACCGCATTGGCCAGTGCGGTTTTTATTATTATCAATGAAGGGCTGGGAGCACCAGTAAACCGTGAGGCCTATGCTTGGATCTCCGGAACCATTATCGCCTTTATCCTGGGCGAGAGCTATGTGGACGGCAAGGCAGCGAAATAGAAATTAGCAAAAAGGCAAGAATGGCTCGTGGGGCACACTCGCTCTGCGGGCCATTTTTTTTGTTTCAAGCCGTCCGATTATGACTCCTCCTGTGGCTTATACCGAAGGATTTTGAGTTTTGCCTTCGGAGGAGGTAGCGTAATGACGCAACAGCAAAAAGAGCAAATCATTAGAATGCGCCGGGACGGCTGTAGCTATTCCAGAATAGCGGCAGATCTAAGTATTTCGGAAAATACGGTGAAGTCTTTCTGCCGCAGAAACAATCTCGGTGGTGCTTATGCTGGCTGTGGCGTAAAGAAGGAAGTGATCATCTGCCGACAGTGCGGAACCCCTATTGCCCAGACCGCTGGTGTGAAGCAAAAACTATTCTGCTCGGATAAATGCCGCCTGGCATGGTGGAACGATCACCCGGAAGCTGTTAACCGGAAAGCCATCTATACCTTCGTATGCCCAACGTGCAGCCGCGAGTTTGCCAGCTATGGAAACAAGCACCGTAAATACTGCTCCCGCTCCTGTTACATGAAGGAAAGGTTCGGCAGCCGGCGTGAAGGAGGCGACAGAAAATAATGACGCAGGAGCAGTTTGAACGTGAAAAAGCCTATCGCATAGCACTTTCTATCGCCACATCCATGCTTAAGAGCGGGCTGATTACTGAAGAAGAATACAAGAAAATTGATGTTTTAATGTATGAAAAATTTCGCCCGATACAATGCTGTTTGGGCTGCTAAATGAGTTGCTACTAGTGCAAATTCAGAGGTAACATGTGGTCTGGAAAGGAGGGAACTCATGTGGAGCGGATTATAAGGAAGATAACACCGCTTTCGCTGATACCGTATAAGAAGAAGCGGGTAGCTGCATATGCCCGGGTGTCCAGTGACAAAGAGGCTATGCTGCATTCACTATCTGCCCAAGTCAGCTACTATAGTGATTACATTCAACAGCATAGTGAATGGGAATACGCAGGGGTCTATGCCGATGAAGCCCTGACTGGGACAAGGGACAGCAGACCCGATTTTCAAAGGTTGCTTAGTGATTGCCGCGGCGGACTTATAGATATGGTCATAACGAAATCCATATCGCGGTTTGCAAGAAATACGGTCACCATGTTGGAGACGCTTCGAGAATTAAGACAACTTGATGTAGACGTTTATTTCGAGAAAGAGAATATCCACTCCATGAGTGGAGATGGCGAGTTCATGCTGACCATTCTCGCGTCTTATGCCCAAGCAGAAAGCCTGTCAGTGAGTGAGAACTGCAAGTGGCGCATCCGCAAGCGTTTTCAGGCCGGTGAGATTGTTAATCTGCGGTTTATGTACGGATACAACATTAAGAATGGTGAAATAACTATCGACCATAAAGAGGCAGAAATCGTCCGCATGATTTTCGCCGATTATATAAGTGGCATAGGGTGCGACAGGATAGCCAGCAAATTAAATCAATTGGGTCTCAGAACAGTCCTAAATAACTCATGGAATGGTAAAAGAGTAGCAGACATTATTAAAAACGAAAAATATACCGGCAATGCTCTGCTACAAAGAAAGTACGTTACTGATCATTTATCTAAGAAGCTGGTTATGAACAAGGGGAAACTACCCAAGTATTATGCTGAAGGAACCCATGAGCCGATCATTGATCTGCCCACCTTTCAAAAGGCACAGGACATCATGGCCGAGCGTCGGGAGAAAAGAAATGTAAAGAAAAACCCGGCAAACAGTTACCCTTTTTCAGGTTTGATTCTTTGCTCCCGATGCGGAAAAAACTACCGGCGGGTTACTAACAAGGGCCATACTGCTTGGAACTGCCCGACATTCATCCACTCCGGCAAGGATGCTTGCCCAGCCAAACAGATTCCAGAACCAATCCTGATTTCGCTGACCGCTGAAGTGTTGGGCCTGGCAGAATTTGATGAGGTGATTTTCCGGTCCCAGATTAAGCAGATGCAGGTGCCGGAAGCAAACAAGGTCATTTATATCTTCCAAGATGGTCGTAAAGTTGAAGCCGTCTGGCAAAACCGGTCACGGAAATTTAGCTGGACTGAAAAAGCCAAGCTAAAGGCTAGGGAAAGGGCACTAGCACATCAGAAGGGGGTTAAGCTTTGAGTGTAGCACGAGCGGTAAAAGTAATACCGGCCAAAGTCAGCCCAATATCACAGGCTGTCAATAACATACCGAAAAAACGGGTAGCGGCCTATGCGCGAGTATCAACTGATAGTGAGGAGCAACTTTCCAGTTACGAAGCTCAGGTCGACTATTATACCAGGCACATAAAATCAAATACAGATTGGGAATTCATTGAAGTATACACCGATGAAGGTATCTCGGCTACTAGCACTAAGAAACGCGATGGCTTCAAACGCATGGTAGCTGATGCGCTGGACGGTAAGATAGACTTGATTATTACTAAATCAGTCTCACGGTTTGCCCGCAATACAGTAGATACTCTGACCAATGTGCGCAAACTCAAAGAAAAAGGTGTGGAAATATACTTCGAAAAAGAGAATATCTACACCTTCGACAGTAAAGGAGAGTTAATGCTTACAATATTATCCAGCTTAGCTCAAGAAGAATCAAGGTCACTCAGTCTTAACGTCCAATGGGGCCAGCGCAAGCGGTTTGCGGATGGCAAGGTAAGCCTTCCCTACAAACGGTTTCTAGGCTATGAAAAGGGCGAGGATGGACTGCCCCAAATTATCGAAGCCGAAGCCAAGACGGTACGGCTGATTTACAAGATGTTCTTAGAAGGCAAAACCCCCTCAGGTATAGCCAGCTATCTTACAAAGAAGGGCATACCAACACCCTCTGGTAAGCAAAACTGGCAGCCCAGCACGGTTAAAAGCATATTGACCAATGAAAAATACAAGGGGGATGCCATCCTGCAGAAACGCTTTACTGTGGATTTTCTTACCAAGAAGATGAAAATCAACGAGGGTGAAATACCTCAATATTATGTGGAGAACAGCCATCCGGCCATTATACCGCCGGAGACATTTGAACTGGTGCAGGATGAGTTTCGAAGACGCAAAGCCGGAGGGAGATATATCAGCGGTATAAGCTGCTTTGCCAGCCGTATTGTATGTGGAGACTGCGGGAGTTTTTACGGCCGTAAAGTATGGCAGTCAAACAGCAAATATGCTCGCACCGTCTGGCAGTGCAACCGGAAATTCAAAGAGCAAGAATTCTGCACAACTCCCCACCTAAAAGAAGAAAACATAAAGAAAGCATTTATGGAGGCCTTCAACAGCCTTATAGATAACAAAGATGAGATACTGGCGAACTACGATGAAATTATAGCCCAGATAACTGACTGTCGACGGCAGGAAAGAGAAATTGCTAAGATCGACGAAGATTGTGCATCCATTGAAGTGTTAATACAAAAGCTCATTGCCGAGAATGCCCGTTCAGTCTTGGAGCAAAGCGAATACAACCGCAAATACAGCGGATATGTGACAAGGTACAATGAACTGCAAACCAGGCGGCAGGAATTAAACACTGATATAACCATGCGCCAGGCCCGACGCAGCCAAATGAAAGCCTTTATTAAACAATTGACCAAGCAGGACCAGCTGCTAACTGAGTTTGACGAGGGGCTGTGGTCGGCCACACTTAATGCAATGGTTGTCAAATCAGAGCAGGAGGTAATCTTTCAATTCAAAGACGGGACCGAGCTGCCCTGGAGACTGGAATCAAAATGAGAAACATCACCGAAGTCGCCCGCCGACCAAAATCTCTTTTCCTCACTGCCAGACTCAAAGTCTGCGCCTATGTCAGAGTCTCGACCGACCACCGGGAGCAGCTAAATTCACTTGAAAACCAAACCCAGTATTATGAACGCTTAATATCATCCAATCCAGACTATGAATACTGCGGGATATTCTCAGATGCCGGCATATCCGGGGCCAAAGAAAACCGCCCCGGATTTTTGGCTATGTTGGAGAAAGCCAATAGTGGGGAGATAGATCTGATCATCACCAAATCCATATCACGATTTGCGAGGAATACCCTGCTGTTGCTCAAATATGTGCGAGAGTTAAGGGATATGGGAGTAGGGATCATATTTGAAGAAGAAATGGTCAACACCCTAAAGTCTGAAGGAGAGCTTCTGATTACTGTTCTGGCCGCGATCGCCGAGGAAGAGCGGAAGTCAGTGCGCACCAACGTGCAGTGGGCCATGCAGAACAAGTGTAAGCGAGGCGAGGTCATGGTTGATACCAATCGGCTGCTGGGCTATGACAAGGACAGTAAATGTAACCTTATCGTCAACCAAGAGCAAGCAAAAATAGTCAGGCAAATATATAAGCTGTACCTCAATGGGATTTCGGGCTATAAAATTGCCCAGATGCTGAATGACCAAAGCATTCCTACCTACAACAAAAAGCCCTGGAGCTCGCATCGGATAATAAGGATCATATCCAACGAAAAGTATGTCGGCGATTGTTTGATGCAGAAGTCCTTTGTGGCAGACAACGGCCGGCAGATTATCAACCGGGGGCAGAAGGAAAAGTACTATATAGAAGACAACCATCCAGCCATTATTACCCGATTGGACTGGGAAGCCGCCCAGATAATCCGGGAGAAAAGACGTAAGAAAATTTATCCCTTAAGCAGCATGCTGCGCTGCCCTTTTTGCGGTGCTTCCTTAAGCAGGGTGGTCCATGAGGGTCAGTGGGTGAGTTGGATATGTGCAACTTATCTGCATAAGGGTAAAGACACATGCCAGGGAATGCGGATAACTGACGGGATATTGCAGGAGCTAGTTAAAGACTTACATATAACTGAGCCAATGGTAGTAGAGGGGGTTATATATGGCAAGGGTCGTAAAAAGAGGACCAAAGAGGATTTCCGTCTTGTACCCGCTGCCCAGTACAGAGGGTGCAAAAACAACAGGGAATGACGAGGCTAAGAAACGAGTAGCTGCCTACTGCCGGGTATCTTCAGGCAGTGAGGAACAGCTGGGCAGCTTAAATGCCCAGACCAGTTACTATGAAAAGTATATAAACGATAATCCCGATTATCTCTTTGCCGGCATCTATACCGATGAAGGGATCTCCGGCACTGACCTGAAGAAGCGGGAAGCATTCAACCGGCTAATGCAGGACGCCCGAGAAGGTCATATTGATATGATCATCACCAAGAGCTTGTCCCGCTTCGGCCGGAACACACTGGACTGTTTGAGAAGTCTCCGAGAACTTAAAGCATTAAATGTAGATGTGTTCTTTGAGAAAGAACAGATACATAGCCTCACCAGCCAGGGGGAAGTGCTGATCTCCTTAATTTCAGCTGTAGCCCAAACTGAGAGCCTGGCTTTATCAGAGAATGTTAAATGGGGCATACGCCGCAAGTATGAGCGGGGTCATGTTCAGAGTATCCCCAGCGGCAAATTCCTGGGCTATGACAAGGACAAGGATGGCGACCTGATTATTAATGAAGCTCAGGCAGCAATAGTCAGAAGGATCTATCAGGATTTCCTAGACGGATACGGTACTTTTCAGATCGCCAGGCGGTTAACCGATGAGAAAGTACCGATGGCCTATGGCGGGAAAGAATGGTGTGCCAGTCACATCAAAAAGGTACTAACCAATGAGAAGATTAAGGGCGACACGCGATTCCAGAAGACCTACAATGCCGACTATCTTAGTAAGAGACGGGCCAGGAACAATGGGGAATTGCCGCAGTATTATATAGAAGGTTCACATCCGGGAATTATAGACAGGGATACCTGGGATTGCATACAGCTGGAAATGGAGAGGCAGAGGCAATATTGCCGGGACCATCATATATCAACCTACCATTGGAGCAACGAAAAACACCCGCTGTCAGCCAGGATAACCTGCTCGATCTGCGGGTGTACTTATATGCTGATAGGCTCAAAAAGGAAAGGCGAAGAGGGTCAAAAGTACTGGCGCTGCAGCAGTTATGTCGGGAAACAGGGGGCGGAGATTGAAGGACGTACCTTCACCATTTTCAGGCCAGACAGAGGCTCAACCAAACCATATAACATAAGGCGCAGAAAGAAACCCAAGGAACGGCCGATGCTATGCACTGATATCCTGATTCCAGCCGATGAGCCGGAGTTGGCTTTCATCAGGGCATGGAACCGGCTGGTTGATGAGTTTGAAAATTATGCGCGGAAATGGGATAGGACTATAGCAGGTAACGATGTGCTAAAAGCTTACCGGTGTAAAGAGCTAATTCGCTTGGTTAGCGAGAGCGGAAGAATTGAAACTATGCTTTATGAGTTGATGCAAAGGACACTTGACTATATTGATATTGATTTAGATGGCAAAATTAAGGTTGTTTTCCTAGTAGGAAGCATGGCCCATTTCGAAATAACGGCTTCATTTTGAATCATTTTCTTAGCAGCTTTGCAAAGGGGAAAGCCCGGAATGGGCATCTTGATCTGATCATAACGAAATCCATCTCCGGATTTGACGGAATACCCTGCTGCTCAAATATGTACGCGAGAGCAGATTGGATTTTCCCACGCAGTTTTTCGGAAATAACATTCATTAATCCTACAGTCTAAAACTCATCAATCAGTCATTCATTCGGATACACTCTAATATTTCGTGCAACGGCTGTATTGGCGATAAGCGATTCCAATTGGATGATCGAAGACCACCCCTGACTTAGTTCATCTAGGCGTCGATTAGCAGCTGGATGGTAAGGTTCACCATTTTGCTCCGCAAGCTTCCCCGCGGTAATGGCTTCGCGCAAATAGTCATAATTTTGGAGTCTTTTTTCATGGGGAATCGGATTAAAAATCAGATTATGCCCCCGAACTATCAAGCCTAACTCATCATGGCTTAGTCTCTGCATAAGTTGCGTTTTTGCACCTGAAAACACGTAACCATCACAATATTCAGTCCCGACACCAAATGTTTTTACACTGTTTTTGTGCAGCCAGTCTATAGTTCCGGGGATATCCAGCATATCTTTGGGTGAGGTCGCCACCAGAGTTATTTCGGTCTCTGCCAAAGCCGGGAGGTCAAAGCAAAGTCGTTCCTCAATAATATCTCCAATTCCCCCCAGACCTGCGCTTACAACTATTGGGTGTCCCAAATCGCGTGCAACAGCTATGGTTGCTGAGGCAGTGAGAAACCCATCAACCCCGTCTTTAATTCCTTCGTAAAGGGTTAGGCCGTCGAGTCTTTGCCAGGATTCGGTTTGATTCTTGTAATGAAGAAATTCTTCAATTGAGCCTAAAACAATGCGTCCTTTTTGTAGCCAGGTTACGGGGGCGTAGTTTGGCCATAGCTTTTTTATCTGGTTGCTGTTGACCGAAACCAGACCTTGGCCCAACAAGGCTGTTTCAACGATAAAATTTGCAGCGTTCTGTGCAGCCATAATATTTTCTCCTCCATGAAAATAATGCCAAAAAATTCATTGAACCCGATGGGTAGCTATAGGCATTGACGACAAAATGATTTTAGGCTATAATTGCGGTATTCTAAACTAACATATGATGTATTCCTAAATGTTATTATACATTAACCCGATTATGCTGAAAAGAGATAATTATGACCACTAAACCCAATGGTTCTGTCATAAGGATTTCGCACCTGAGCAAATCCTATGGAAACATTACTGCCCTGCGCGATGTCAGCCTGGATATTTACCCAGGCGAAATATTAGCCATTGTGGGTGATAACGGTGCCGGAAAAAGCACCCTGATCAAAATCCTGTCCGGAGCGGTTAAACCAGATTCAGGATACATAAAAGTAGGAGAGCATTCCTATCAGTCCTTATCGCCAGCTAAGGCTATCCGGCTGGGTATATCCACAGTATACCAGGATTTAGCCTTGGTTGACTGCCGGGACGTAGTGAGCAACATATTTCTGGGCCGTGAAATAGTAAAAGCCGGCTTGCTGATTGACAGGTGTAAAATGGAAAAGGAGGCCCGTCGGGTCCTGGATATTCTACAGGTCAGTATTCCTTCCTTAAAAACCCCGGTGGGCCTGTTGTCCGGCGGGCAAAGACAAGGAGTAGCAGTGGCCAGGGCCATCATCCAAGGAGGAAACGTCATTATTTTTGACGAGCCTACTGCGGCTTTGGGCGTTCAGGAGTCTGCTAAAGTGATCAAACTGATGCAGGAATTAGCCCGGGCAGGGATGGCGGTTGTAGTCATAAGCCACAATCTCCATCATGTGTTTGAGATAGCCGAAAGCATATGTGTGCTGCGCCATGGCGAGATAGCCGCAGTATGCAGCACGAGGGAAAGTCAGCCCAGCCAGATTGTGGAACTGATTATGGGGGCTCCCCAGATCACTAGGGAAGTCAATTTCAATGGAGTGCAAAGCGATGCCGCAAATTAGAAGGTTGTTATTGTCATGGAACGAGCAGTTTTCCCAAATTTTACTCGGGCTGACCATATTTGTTTTAGCGATACTGTTAAATCGGGCATCACCGTTTTTTATGACTTGGGATAATTGGCGCAACATTTTAGACCAGAGTGCGTTACTCGTCATAATTTCGGTGGGAATGACGTTTGTCATCTGTACCAGCGGTATTGATTTATCGGTCGGAGCCATTACGGCCCTCAGCGGAGTCTGCATGGCCTTGGCTCTGCATTCGGGGCTAACGGTAGAGGTATCCATTCTATTAGGTCTCGCCGCTGGAGCCGCGGTTGGTCTGTTCAATGGCTTGCTTATTTCCCAGCTGAATATCAGCCCCTTTATCGTAACCCTGGCTGCCATGTCGGTAACCAGGGGCATTGCCTTAATCCTCACCAAAGGCATCCCGATTTACGGATTTTCCAAGAGTTTTACCTGGTGGGGCAGTGGTCATGTCGGCCCGGTCAATCCACCTATCCTAATGGCTTTAATGCTCGCTCTGCTGGGCGCCCTAGTTCTCAATAGTACCAAACTGGGCTATTATACCGTGGCTCTGGGCGGAAATGAGGAAGCCCTGCGGCGTTCTGGTATAGCAAACAAAGCTTATAAAACAGTTGTTTACACTATTTCGGGGTTAACTGCAGCAATTGGTGGATTGGTGGTGACTGCACGTTTAAACACAGCTGAACCACTGGCTGGCTGGATGTTAGAACTGGATGCCATCGCAGCAGTTGTTTTAGGTGGTACGGATATGAAGGGAGGGAGAGGAAGCATTACCGGAACTGTGATGGCGTGCTTGCTATTAGGGATGTTACGTAATGGGTTGACAATTGTAAACATACCGTCTTATTATCAGCAGCTTACCATTGGTCTAATTATCTTGGTGGCTATTGTCATTTCTGAGTTGCGGCTCAGAAATGCCCCGGGACACGGAAAAATGATTAAGGAGGATTAGGATGAAACGTAGTAAAAAAATAATTGCATTATTCTTATTAAGTGCCTTTTTGTTGTCCATAGTGGGATGTGGGAGCAAGACGACCAATGAAGCGCAAACTCCCGCTCCCAACACTAACGCTCCTGTCTCTGATGCCAAGGTGGCGGAAAATGAAAAAATATTGATGGATCAGCTGCAACCCCTGCCTAAACTTCAGCAGGGCGAGAAAATAGGCATATTGGTTATCACGCTGGCCAATCCTTACTGGGTTTCACTCAAAGATTCTTATGAGCGGGCAGCCAAGGAATTGGGTGTTACAGTTGAAGTTATGGCGGCACCTACCGAAAATGACACCAAATCTCAATTGGAAACCTTGCAAGCTATGGTTGCCAAGGACTACAAAGGTCTAATCGTGTCTCCTATCGAGCCCTTCAATCTGGTGCCTGGTGTAGTAGCGGCTAATAGTAAGGGCATCAAAGTGGTTAACTTAGGGCCTGGCATTAATGTGGATTCACTTACACAAGCAGGTGGTCATTTGGATGGCCGCATCACAGTGAATTTTGAAGAACAGGGCGAAAAGGCCGCCCAGTATATTGTTGAAAAAATAGGCAAAGAGGGCGGGAAAGTAGCTATTATCCAAGGAATACCTGGAGCAGGACAGAGTGAAGGTAGAACCACTGGGGCTAAAAAGGTATTTGAAAGCACTCCAGGGATTAATCTGGTCTCTATCCAGCCGGCTAATTGGGATAGGAATACCGCCTACAATATTACCACCAACCTCTTGCAGTCAAATCCGGATATAAAAGGAATTTTTTGCTGTAATGACGTAATGGCCTTAGCAGCAACTGATGCACTAGCCGCGGCTGGTAAGCGGGAAGGCCGGTTCGTTTTTGGGGTAGATTTTACTAATGAAGCTAAAGAAGCAATCAAGATTGGCAAATTGGACGGAAGCATTGCCTATTCCATGGACGCTTATGCTAAAGCGGGCATCATTTTGGCGCTGAAAACAATTCAGGGCATGGAAGTTCCCAAGCAGGTGAACAGTCCATTAGCGGTAGTTACTAAGGAGAACATAAAGGACTATGAAACCTGGCATTAATTTGGCTCGCAATAAAGTCGGCTGTCTGAATAACATTCGACTTTATTTCATTGTGTCGATCCTGACATTAGGTTAAAGGATAAGAGAATGAAGTTAGAAAAGCAACTAACAGAAATGGCCATGGCCCACGGTTGGGATTATTGTGGATTTGCAGATTTGAAGCCCTATCATACTTATATGGGTGGTTTTTGCGGCCCCTTTATAAATCAATTTCCACGGGCAGTTTCCTTGGTTATCCGTCTTTCAAATGCAGTTGTTGATAGCATTGAGGAGCAAGAGCGCGACAAAATACTTTCTTTTCATAATTACAACTATTATGCAATCGACTATTTACAGAATACTGGTACCGCAAGAATAGCCAATTATCTGGAGAGCAATGGCTGGAGGGCTTATCCCGTCCCGGCCTCCTACGGCGTATATCAGGAACGTTTGGCTGCCCTAATATCACATAAATTGGTGGCTAGAGCAGCCGGATTAGGGTGGATCGGCAAGAATAGCCTTTTCATGACCCCACGTGAAGGACCAAGGGTCAGGTTGGCTAGCATACTAACTGATGCCCCGTTTGAAACCGCGAAACCCATAGAATCTGCCTGCCGCAATTGCACTATATGTCAGATTGCTTGTCCGGCAGGGGCGATTAAGGGACGCGAATTTAACGAAAAGGAAGCTGATTGTGAGCGGCTGGACCCGGCCAAGTGCTTCGCTTTTATGGAGAATCGCAAAAAGGAGTGGGGCCTTGAAATTGAGCGAAGTGTTTGCGGGCTGTGTGTCGCGGTGTGTCCATTTGGAAGACGAGTGGGCTGTGGGCAAAAGCGCATCGAAGACGATGAGAAAATAGAGATAACTTAGCAGCACCGCAGACGGCGTCTGCAGAAGGGGGAAGTCAGTTTTATGTTAGACGAATTCATGGAAGGTTTTGCCACCGCCAGAGAAGTAAACCTGATGCGGATAAAAGAGGCTAAGGACAATGGCCACAAAGTGGTGGGTATTTATTGCACATATTGCCCTCAGGAACTGATTTTGGCAGCTGGCGCAATTCCCGTGGGGCTTTGCGGGATGAGTGAAAACCCTATTGCGGTTGCGGAGGAAACCTTGCCACGCAATTTATGCCCATTAGTTAAGTCCTCTTATGGATTTGCAGTCTCGGATACCTGCCCATTTTTCCATTTTTCCGATTTGATCGTCGGCGAAACCACCTGCGACGGCAAAAAGAAAATGTTCGAAATTATGCGGGATCTGAAACCGGTACATGTTATGCAGCTTCCCCACCTTAACAACACTACGGCATCGTTTGAACTGTGGGTGGAAGAAATCCGGTGTTTGAAAAACCGGCTGGAAGAAGAACTGCAGGTTACCATAAGCGACCAAAATATATGGGCGGCGGCAGAAATTGTCAACAAAGAAAGACAGGCAGTTAAGGCCATGTTCGACCTGAATCGAGCCGATCCGCCACCTTTAAGCGGTATGGACATGCTCACTGCGGCCTGGTCCCGCAATTTCAGCAGTGATAAAGGGGAGATGGTTGACAACCTGAATGGACTGGTCCGGGAAGCTGGCATTCAGCCTAAAAACGGGAAAACAAAGGCGCCGCGGGTGCTGCTGACCGGCTGTCCGGTGGGGTTGGGTACGGAAAAGGTTATCCGTTTGACCGAGGAACTGGGAGCGTATATCGTGGCCATGGAAAACTGCTCGGGCTACAAAACCCTGGAACTGCAGACGGACCTCCGTGGTGCGGATCCTATCGTGGAACTGGCCAAAACCTACATGGCCATCCCCTGCTCCTGCATGAGTCCAAACCCCTACCGGATGGAGCTGTTAGATAGCATGATCGATGATTTCCGGGCGGATGCAGTCATCGATCTGACCTGGCAGGCTTGCCACACCTATAATATTGAAGCCTACGAAGTAGGCAAACTGGTCAAGTCCAAGGGGCTTCCTTACCTGCACCTTGAAAGTGATTACTCTAATTCGGATTTGGAAAGTCTTAAAGTCCGCATCGAAGCAATGCTGGAGATGGTAGAAAAATGATCGTAATAGGTATAGATATAGGTTCGGTGGCCGCTAAAGGTTATATCATCAGTAGCGGTCACCATCATCGGACCATCATTCCTACTGGATGGAGCCCCCGCGATGCAGGACAGGCAATAATCGACCAACTCCTTGATGCGTCGCGGATAGAGCGAGATCAGGTAGAACGGATATATGTAACTGGCTATGGGCGGGTAGCATTTGAGCAGGCCGATAAAACTATCACCGAGATCAAGTGCCACGCCCGGGGCATAGCTGAACTCTATCCTGAGGTCCGCACCATCATAGATATAGGAGGCCAGGACAGTAAGGTTATCCGCATTGGCGAAAGAGGGCAGGTCTTGGATTTCGCCATGAATGATAAATGCGCTGCCGGAACCGGACGCTTCCTTCAAGTTATGGCGACCGCCCTGGGACTAGATGTCAGTGAACTGGGAGATGCGGAGGAGCCTGGCCAGATGCAGACGATTAGCAGTATGTGTACGGTTTTTGCTGAATCGGAAATAATCGGTTCGCTGGCGCGGGGTAATCCCAAAGGTGGTATTATTGCTGGTTTACACCAGTCGGTCGGCAAACGAGTAGCAGCCATGGCCCGACGTATGGGGATCAAGGAACAAGTGGCCTTCACCGGTGGGGTGGCGATTAACCCGGGAGTCAAGCGAGCCCTCGAAGAAGAACTCGGAACCAGGATTATTGTGCCTGCGGTTTGCCAGTACACCGGTGCTCTGGGGGCTGCTTTATTAGCATTGGAAAACCGTTAGAAGGGGGCTGGGTAGAAGACTGCTACGACAGATAATTTGTTTTCGGTAAATAATACGAATATTAAAGAGGAGGAATTGTCAATGGCTGATTACCGGGAAATGTGGACTGATCTGGGAATGGATCTGGAGAAACATGACGTTCTTTGCGAAGTTTTACCTGAAGCCTTTGGAGGAATGTACCTTGCTCAGCAGGATCGCCCAAAGGGCATGGACTTCTACGATTTTGTGGTATCCGAAATTCACGGAGTCAGGCCGGCTGAGATGCTTCAGCATCAAAAAGAGGGCGGTAAGGTGTTCGGCACTTTCTGCGTATATGTCCCGGATGAGGTGGTCTTTGCGGCTGGCGGAATTGCAGCGGGGCTTTGCGGGGGATCACAGTTCTGGGTATCCGGCGGAGAAAAAGTATTGCCAGCCAATACCTGTTCGCTCATCAAAGCTTCTGTAGGGGCGCGACTGGATAAAACCTGTCCCTTCTTTCTAATTCCCGATATGTACGTGGCTGAAAATACCTGTGATGGAAAGAAGAAAGCCTGGGAGATACTGGCAGGTGAGGTGCCTATGCACATCATTGATATACCGCAGATGAAACGAGATAGGGATATTGCTGCCTTTGAAGCTGAAATCAGGGATTTCATCGCAATGGTAGAAAAGGTTACCGGCAACAAGATTACTGCCGAATCGCTGGGAGAAGCTATTAAACTGATAAATAGTAAGCGCAGAGCTTTACAACGGGTTTACAATGCCAGAAAAGCCTCACCGGTGCCTATCAGCGGTAAAGACGCTCTTCTGGTTACCCAGATCAACTTCTACGATGATCCAGCGCGGGCAGCCCAGATGGCTAATAGTCTAGCTGATGAATTGGAGCAACGGATCGAGAATGGATTTGGCGTTTTCCCTGATAACGCCGTGCGTATAATGGTAAGTGGTACTCCTATGGCCATACCCAATTGGAAGCTGCATCATATTATAGAGAGTCTTGGTGCAGCAGTCGTGGTGGAAGAATCTTGTACCGGTACCCGCTATTTCGAAAACCTGGTCGATGAGTCAGCAAGTACTTTGGAAGAACAAATTAGGGCACTGGCCGAAAGATATATGAAGACCAATTGCGCTTGTTTCACTCCGAATTCCGCTAGGGTAGAAGATATCATCCGCCTGACCGATGAATACAAGGTGGACGGAATTATTGATACCAATCTGCAGTTCTGCAACCTATACTCTACTGAGAGTCACCTGGTCAAACAATTTATGACTGATCGAAATCTGCCGTTTATGCACATTGAGACTGATTACAGCGAGCAGGATTTTGAACAACTCCGTACCAGAGTAGAAGCTTTTCTGGAGATGCTGAGAAAGTAGGTTTTTCAACTGGATAGTAGCGGCTATGATTGGTATGTATTGTTCCCCAATCATCATGAAGGTTTACATCTAAAGAGAGAACTGGACAAGTTAGAAATTAAAAATATGATTTCTCCGACACCGCGAGAGGCCAGTACGAGCTGCGGTATTTCCTTGATCGTGGATGAAGTCGATCTGCCGCTGATTAATCAAGTCATTGCGGAAAACAACATTCAGATTCTCAAGATTGTGTCTCTGCTGAGGAAAAAATGGCAATATCGCAGCACTTGATTATGAAGGCGACAAGCCCAAGAATCCGATAACGCCAATGTGGCTATCAACCGCATGGCTGAACAAGCGTGAATCTTCTGAGTCGTAATATTTAGATGCCAAGTCTGTCATACGTCTTCATCTAAGAAATTTAACAGCATAATATCAAAGCTCAGAACAGTTGGAATATGATATATGAAATACGGTGAGATTCTTGATAAGTAGGGAGGTTAAGGGAATGAAAGCAGGAGTTAGAAACAAATTGACCGGAACAATCCTCGAAATTAAAGAAGGTGACATTATGTCAGAGGTAATAATTCAAGCAGGGGAGAACCAGATTACCTCAGTAATGACGACGGACTCTCTTAAAGAAGCTGGTTTCAAAGTGGGCAACAAAGCCACCGCCCTGATCAAAGCCATAAACGTTGTGCTGATCAAATAAACGGAGGAGTAAAAGTGACTTCAATTACCCCCAAAATGAGTTTGTTAGAGATTGTAGAGTCAAGCCCGCGCTCGGAAGAAATCATCCGTCAGTTCGATGGGGAAGCGGGCTGTTGCTTGTTATGCAATAACCTATTTGATTCATTGGAAGACGTCGCCAGGACTTATTCGCTGGACTTAAATCAAATACTAGAGAAATTAAAGAAATTAGATCTAACAAAGGAAGGGTGATAAGTTTGGGTAGAACAGTCGACGCCCGGGGGCTTTCTTGCCCGCAGCCCGTTATTCTGACTAAACGGGTCATGGATGAAAACGGCGCTGATGAAATCATAACCCTGGTGGATAATCCTACTTCGCTGGAAAATGTATGCAAATTGGCCAAAAGCCAAGGTTACATCTTTACGGTTGAGGAATTGGGTTCAGAACACCATGTCCACATGTTTAAAGAATCAGTCGTGGTAAATGCAGCCGAAGTTTCCGCCCGAAATACCGCGGTCTTGATCAAATCACAATATTTAGGCGAGGGCAGCGATGAATTGGGGGCTGCCCTAATGAAGAGTTTTCTTTACACATTGACCGAATCAGCTTCGCAGATTAGTCACCTCATATTCATGAATGGCGGCGTCTATTTAAGTGTAGATGGATCCCCGGCTTTAGAATACTTGCGCGATCTAGAGAGTCAAGGAATACAGATATTATGCTGCGGAACCTGCCTGGATTATTTTTCGTTAAGAGAAAAGCTTCAGGTTGGCGAGGTTACCAACATGTATAATGCAACTGAGATTCTGCTCAATGCAGACAAAATACTAGTGATATAAAGCAACAAAGCGGGCTTCTTGGAGGTGAGACGGTTATGGAAAAGGAATATAGACTTACCCAAATGACCACGAGCGCCGGTTGAGCAGCTAAGTTAAGCCCACAAGCGCTAGCACAGGTTCTGTGCTATTTGCCGAAGTTTAGTGATGAAAATTTACTGATTGACCTAGGAACCTCTGATGATGCGGCGGTGTATAGGATCAACGCTGAACAGGCGGTTATCCTTACCTTGGATTTTTTCACTCCAGTTGTGGACGATCCTTTTACTTTTGGACAGATAGCCGCAGCCAATGCGTTAAGTGATATTTATGCCATGGGTGGAACACCAGTGGCAGCACTCAATATCGCCTGTTTCCCATCATGTCTACCGATAGAAATCCTCGGCGAAATCTTAAGAGGAGGAGGAGAAAAGGTCAAGGAAGCCGGTGCCCTTTTAGTTGGCGGGCATACCGTGGAAGACAACGAACCCAAATACGGTTTGTCCGTAATGGGTTTAGTGCATCCTGAAAAAGTTGTTAGCAATGCCGGCGCTCGAGTTGGAGATGTGCTTATTCTCACCAAGCCATTAGGAATTGGTATACTCAATACTGCTGTCAAAGGGGATTTAGCTTCTCAGGAAGCGTACCAAAAGAATGTGGAGGTCATGGCTTACCTTAATAAAGACGCCTGCCAGGCCATGTTAAAAGTTGGAGTATCCGGATGTACCGATATAACTGGATTTGGGTTTCTTGGACACGCCGCAGAAATGGCTGAAGCTAGTGGAGTGACTTTGGAAATCGACTCTGAAAGTATACCGGTTATAGAAGAGAGTGTGGAGTTTGCTATGATGGGCATTATTCCGGGGGGAGCCTATCGTAACAGAGAATACCTCAAAGACAAAGTTCTTGTTAAGGAGCATTTGAATCAAGGAATGGAAGATATCCTCTATGATCCTCAAACCTCTGGGGGATTGCTTATCGCTGTTCCTGAAGCGCTTTCTGGTAAGATTTTGGAGGAACTAGGTAAGGTCAACCGAACACCTTATGCTGTTATCGGCAGGGTTAAGAAACTAACCAATTATTTAATTGAAGTTAAATAATATTAGTCTGTGAGATTATGGACATATTTTCGCGTGCGAATCAACGCTTTTTTTTCAATTACACCGGCAGAATTGTAGCTGGGGAATGATCAAGAGAACTAATGCACACCCCTCCAGGAAAATGCACACCCCTGACAAACATCCCCGGCAAATCGTTAAATTGTATTAAAGATTGAGTCATTAGACAAATGAAACAAGGTCTATGTAGAGATGGAAGACTACTTTGACATAGTCTCCATAAACTAGGACTTTTTCAATATATTGATCGATGAAGGGCTTGCATTCGGAGATATTTCTGTTAATAACAGCGTCCCAATGATTTGCTAGAACATTCTTAAGAGCTTGTTCATCGACGTGTATAGTACTTTGAGAATTTAGAATCTGCTTGAGTTGGACTTCCAGTCCAGCTTTTTCTTTTTCCGCCTTTTTCAACTCACTCACCCGGGATGGCGAAGAGCAGCCTTGTCGTATTATACGGATTATATCAGTTATTTCTTTATTCAGTTGGCTGATCTGGCCGTTCAAAGCACTGTGCTTCTGCATCTCATGTTTGTGGGCAATCTCCAAATCACCCTAGCCGGCTAACTTGAGCACTTCGTTGAAGTTGCGGGGCAGAGCCAGCAGAGGTTTTATTTCCAGACAGTAGTCGGGCTCGCGCTCGCACTTTTGCAGGGAATACAGAGCCGGGAGCGGGACATATCGCTCCATCCCCAGCCGGTCGACTAGTTGGGCTAATATCATTTTTACTGCGAGATAGTGTCGCGCTACCCATTTTGAATTTAGTTCTGTGTTCCGTCTAGTGGTTAGTTTTTTGTAACGTTGTATTATACTCTGTTTGTATTTGGATATTTCCTTTTGGGTAAATTCATTGGTGATTTGAGAATACTCAAAATAGTCTCCTAATAACGACCTAACATTTGCACTAGCGTCATGCCAATGTATAATCATCTAACACTCTCAATCCTAAATGCCTATAAATAATATAAACAATCGTAATTAGGGTTAAATTGTATTCTGTATTAATTAAAAAGAGAATGGTAATATATTTGAAATGATGGAAAAACCCAGGGGCAATTGAAAATAACAAAGATTAGCCTTAAAATAGTATTACAGAATCAAAACTGTTACAGTATTTCAAATTTGCGGAGGTGAATATTTTGTCAATCACTAAAGAAGACCTCTATAAAATAATTGAAAAGTTAAGTGATTCTGATACAGCATCTGCATTTGATTACTTACATTACCTAGTTACACGATCCAAATTGGCAAAAAACAAGACTTGGGCACAGATTGCCGAGCTGCCTCCTGACAACGAACCGCTTAACGATGAAGAGTTGCGACAGCTAGCAGCTCCCGAGGATTATATATCTATAGAACAGGCTATTGAAGAGTATGATATATAAACTATTATTAAAGCGGGAGGCAGTTAAATACTTGGCTAGTTTGGATAAACCTACCAGAGATAGGATAAAAAAGCTTTGGAGGGTTTAACCAGAATTCCACCTGAAGGTGATATCTGTCCACTGAACAGGAAGCTTTGGGTTAAATTCTCCCCGCTCTATACCCCGTTCGAGCATGTCAGAGAAAATTTGATACAGCGTCCGGTTATAGCCTTTGACCGCATCCATATTGATGGCCCCCGTTAGCTGCACATTATAAACGATCCTCATCCTGTGATAGCCGATTATGTCGGTGAGTACGTCGGCTATTTTTGCGATTAGGGATAAAAGCATATCGTGTGTCGATGTCTCAGGTGGAAGCAAATCGAGATGGGCCTTGTAGTCTGCGTCCACGTTGTTCACATAGTCGAATAAAAAAGTGGCGATCAGCACATCCTTCGATTAAAAATATATATAAAACGTTTCTTTGGCAATGCCCGCTGCCTCCCTCTTTCGCCCAGGATTCAATTGGATCGGCATCGGAAAAATCGGATATTATTTTGAATGAGTTGCCCTGAACCAATATTCGTTAGCTTTGAATGAATCATTGATTTCCGTGCTTGATTTACATTGAAACTGAGTCCTTTGACTAATAAGAACTACTATCAACAAACAGACCAGTTCTTGTCTGAGATAGTTTACTTGATGGGTCTTAGGTTGAGTGCGAATCTAAATAACAGAAAAATAGCCGACTTAGGTAAATACATATCTAAGTCGGTTATTTTTATATGTGAGTAATGGTATAATTGGATCAAATTGTCGAAAAACAGTCCTCAGTCTGACTGGTTGAATAGATTGGTATGTCGGTGTATTCATAAATCAGCAGGGCTGGCGAGTCTTCATGTGACACTGGCTAATCATTCTGACTTTTAAGATACCATATCTCCAGCTAAACAGCCCTATTTTTCTGGGGAAGGCTGCCTTTTGAAATTCTATGATGAAGTGCGCCAAAATAACAAACTTCCGGCTTGCGGTGTAGGGGGGATTATCCACTCCGGATTTCGTTGAAGCGCATCCAAAAACATTATCTCCTACGAAAGGACTTATCGGATGACAAGAACTCATATTGCTATATATATATTAGATATAATTGCCCTCTTTTTCCTATTCGGATTA
>CAZHHJ010000031.1:0-21623 GCA_964531295.1 uncultured Syntrophomonas sp. | reverse complement strand
TTTTATCGTATTCAAGATAAGATTATTAGCTGGGAGAAAGTTGAAAAAAACCTGCAGAAAGCACTGACTCTTAGGGCCCGGGGTTTTTCGCAGCAGGAGGTTGCTGATCGGTTAAAAATTGATAGAACTTTTATTTCTCGCCTGGAAAGCATCGGCGAATTGCGTAAAGGGCAATCCATTGCTTGCATTGGCTTCCCGGTTTTAAATAAAGAAGAAATAAATGAAATATTGGAAAAACAAGGGGTAGACTTCATCTTGTTGATGAGCGAGATTGAACGTCGGGAATATGCCAATAGCCGCAACGGAACGCAGATGTTAAATGAATTGATGGCTATAATTGGTCAGATCCGCAATTATGAGGTAGTAATACTGATTGGCTCCGATAAAAGACTAAGGCTCCTGGAGGGGATGATTGACAGTCAGGTTATTTCCATAGTGATTGGAACATCACCGATCAGCGAGGATAAATGGGTAGACCCGGAAGAATTACAAAAAATATTGCGTATGATTAAAGATGCTCGGTAAAGCCGAATATAGAAATTAAGAAGTAAATGTCATCTTTATCCCTGGGCTTATTAATAACATTGCCAGGAAATAATGTGGGGAGGTTCTTCTTTGAGACGTATTGTTAGTGTTAGTCTGGGTTCATCCAAGCGCAATCATGCTTTCGAAACTGACTTCATGGGCGAAAAATTTAGCATAGAAAGAATAGGCACCGATGGGGATTGGGATAAGGCCATAGAACTGATTAAAGAATTGGATGGTAAAGTAGATGCTTTTGGCATGGGCGGCATCGATTTATACATTTATGTGGCAGGCAAAAAATACGTAATTAAGGACGCTAAAAGACTCTTGGTGGCTAAAAAAACCCCTATGGTTGATGGCAGTGGATTGAAAAATACCCTGGAGAGAAAATGTGTTTTGGATGTACAGAAGGATGGAATAATGGATCTGCAAGGCAAGAAGGTCTTGATGGTATGCGCCGTGGACCGCTTTGGTATGGCAGAAGCTTTCGCAGAAGTGGGCGCTAAACTAACCTTGGGCGACTTGATTTATACCCTGGGGATACCTATCCCTCTACATTCCTTAAAGGCCTTGAAGATAGTAGGCAGAACGGTAGCACCATTTGCGGTCAGAATGCCTTTTGACAAATTATATCCCACCGGGGAAAAACAAGAAGTCATAATTCCCAAACACTCAAAATATTATTATGATGCAGAGGTTCTTGCTGGAGATTTTTTGTATATAAAACGCTATCTCCCTGAAAAGCTGAATGGGCAGGTTATAATAACCAATACTACTACCGCCGAAGACATGAAAATGCTTAAGGAAAGGGGTATCAGCAAAGTGATTACTACCACCCCTAGCATGGGAGGCCGTTCTTTTGGCACCAACGTTATCGAAGCTTTAATGGTAGCGTTGATAGGCAGACCTTTAGCGGAAATTTCCCCGGAGGATTATTATCAAATGTTGAATACGCTGAATATGAAACCCGGTGTGGTTGACTTGGAGAGCTATGATGCCTGACCTGGATTTTGCCTTTTTCAATTTAATAAAGCAGGATAAAAAGGGGTTATTCTACCAAAAGGGGATTTTGGACAGACTAACCCCGATATTTTTCTCACCCCGGGTAAAAAATTTAATCGAACTGCCCGATATTAAGCGTCAGGGGTGTAACATTGTGTTACCCCTGGGGGCAGGAAATATGCAGGCACTGGAAAAAGCCCAACAGAAAATGATGTTTCAACGCTCCTGCTCAGTGGCTCGTGATTTTCAGCTTCAAGCGATGGCCGTGGATCGGCGGTTAAAAGAAATGTTTCTTGAACCGGAGGAAGGATTTCCCCTGGTTTTTGGAGATAATTTTATAAAGGCCCTGGCCTATGTCTTAATAAAACATTCCTTGTCCCGCCGGGACTTAAATAAATTGATTTTGGTGGGAGATGTTCCGGGGCTATCAGAATTTGCAGAAGCGCTCAGCAACTTGAATGTTCCGGTATCAATTCAAAACCTCTGCCCTTCCAGGTACGAGATTATGACCTACCGACTGATGTATGAAAAAGGGAATGCCATAAGCAACAGCCAGATAAATCCTTATAAATGGAATAAGGGTGATCTGGTGATAATATTTGATAGTAAGTACAACCACCTGTCCATTGGCATCCCAGATGTAATGCTTTTAAAGCTGACCAACGAAAGCCAGGGCCTGGCATCGGCCTTGGAGCGGGGGCTCAAGAGCAATACAGTAGATCCATTATTATGTAATCTCGCTCCCATTATGGAAACATGTTTGCTGGCGCAAGAAGGTTTCCCAAGCAAAGGTAGAGAAGAGAATATGCTTATGAGGAAAGAAAGTCGGGGCTTTCAAGAGCTGGAGGAATTAGGTAATAGACTGGGGATATGGCATCTCTTCCTTGACAAGGCGGTATGAGTTTCTTAAAATACTTTAATAGGTTAATTATGCTTACTTGCTTAATAAAACGAATTTCCAAGCGAGGGGGACTCGCATATATAATTGGTTAGGAGCGATTAGATGGCAAAAGATATTTTATTAACCAAAGATGGACTGGCAAAGCTGGAATCGGAATTAGAACATCTGAAATCAGTGCGCAGGGAACAGGTCGCAGAACGTATCAAGCAGGCTATAGCTTTTGGGGATATATCAGAAAATGCCGAATACGAAGATGCCAAAACAGAGCAGGCTTTTATCGAAGGAAAGATAATCAGCCTGGAGAATACCCTTAGATATGCGCGGCTGATGGAAGAAAGGGATATAAGAACCGATGTGGTTTCGCTGGGTTCTAAAGTTACTCTGCAGGAAATGCAATCAGGACGAGAGGTCCTGGTAACCCTGGTATCATCTGTTGAATCAAAATTAAAAGACGGCAAGATATCCGATGAATCACCGGTTGGGGCAGCTATAATGGGTAAAGCAAATAATACCCTGGTTAGTGTAGAAGCACCCGCGGGTACCATCAAATACAAGATAATAAAGGTAGACAGATAGGGAAGCAGTTTCCCAAGCAAAAGACCGGTTTCGTG
Organism: uncultured Syntrophomonas sp.; assembly: GCA_964531295.1. Taxonomy (GTDB): domain Bacteria; phylum Bacillota; class Syntrophomonadia; order Syntrophomonadales; family Syntrophomonadaceae; genus JAAYJK01. The sequence goes on along the minus strand of CAZHHJ010000031.1, from coordinate 18,584 downwards.
ATGCTGCTGCAATTGAAAGACGGTAGAGTTGGATAGGGCTGAGCTGGGTGAAGATAGCGGATAGCAAGTGTAACATAACATTAAGGAAGTGTTGGGATGTCCGGGCAGGAAGAAAATATTAATGATCTAAAAAGAGTGAGACTGGAAAAGCTTCAGGAGCTCCGGGAAATGGGGATAGATCCCTTCGGAAGAAAATATGAACGCAATGCGATGGCTCAAGAAATCATAAATAATTTCGCTCTTATGGAAGGTAAAACAGTAAGAATAGCGGGGCGGATTATGTCCAAGCGTCGTCATGGCAAGGCGGGGTTTAGCAATATTCAGGATTTGTCAGGACAGGTACAGCTCTATTTCAGGAAAGATGATTTAGGGGAAGACAAGTACGAGTTGTTTAAGAAGCTGGATATGGGAGACATCCTGGGTATTGAAGGAGAAATATTCCGCACCCAAAAAGGCGAGATCAGCGTGCATGTCAGAGACCTGACCTATCTTGCCAAAGCCCTCAACCCGCTGCCGGAAAAATGGCATGGATTAAAAGATGTGGAATTAAGATACCGGCAGCGCTATGTGGATTTGATTGTTAATCCCGAGGTAAAAGAGGTTTTTATTAAGCGCAGCCGCATCATCAAGGAAATGAGAAATTATCTGGATAACCGTGAATTCCTTGAGGTGGAGACCCCCATGATGCAGCCTATTGCCGGAGGCGCATCCGCTCGTCCTTTTATTACCCACCATAATGCACTGGACATGGACCTGTACCTGCGCATTGCGCCCGAGCTTTATTTAAAGAGACTCATTGTGGGCGGCCTGGAAAAAGTTTATGAGATAAACCGTAGTTTTAGAAACGAAGGCATATCCACCAAACATAATCCGGAATTTACTATGCTGGAGATTTACCAGGCCTATGCCGATTATGAAGTAATGATGCAGCTTACCGAAGATTTAATATCCTCGGTAATGCTTAAAGTGAACAGCAGCGTAGTGGTTAATTACGAAGGACAGGCCATCAATTTTATGCCCCCCTGGAAGCGCATGACCATGCTGGAGGCCATACAAAAGTATACCGGCCTGGATTTCAAGGAAATAAAAAGCGATCAGGCTTCCGTGGCTGCTGCTCGTCAACTAGGAATGGAGATCGATGCGGGCAGCTCCCGGGGCGAGATTATCAACGAAATTTTTGAAGAGTATGTGGAGGACAAACTCATTCAGCCCACTTTTATTTATGGGCATCCAGTAGAAGTATCCCCCCTGGCCAAGAGAAATGCTGAACAGCCAGAATTGACTGACCGCTTTGAGGTGTTTATTATGCAGCGGGAAATCGCCAATGCCTTCTCAGAATTAAACGACCCCATAGACCAGAAAGGGCGTTTTCTCAAACAAGTTGCAAAGCGGGCGGGGGGAGATACAGAAGCTCATATGATGGATGAAGACTATATAAATGCTCTGGAATATGGTATGCCTCCAGCTGGAGGATTGGGAATAGGCATTGACCGCCTGGTGATGATTATGACCGATACGCCATCCATCCGTGATGTTATTATGTTTCCCACTCTTCGCCCCCGAGAATAAAGGAACCTTTCCCCCGGCAGCGGAGAATTGATGCTCCGCTGCACCTGGTTATAATCCCTGCCACTGGCGATAAATGGGCGTGCCGCCTATAATGCTGGCTGGTATCAGCTTACAGAATTTGCTATAGTATATTAGAAACATGATGCAAAATATCCCTAACAGCAAGCCGGGGTTAAAGCCGGGATATTAAGGGCAGGGAGGGAATACGGTGTTTAAACATAGTCTGTTTTATAGATTGCTCAGCAGCAGCTTGCTGTTAGGGTGGCTGGTTTCAGCGCCAGAAGAGGAGCGGGTAGATTATATATCCCCCTCTTATACTTATCAGGTCAGCAGCCGCCTGTTAGGCATCCTTTTGAATATCTTATATAAAGTTGGAGGTACCCTGCGCAGATTAGGAGATGGCAGCATAGCCGGCCGGAATCTACTGGGATTCCTGGGTATACTGGTTTTTTGCTACTTCATCTTCGATTTAGCCTGCCACGACTATGGCCTGCGTCGGACCATTATAGAGACCATACTGGCCCTGGGCGGACTTAGCATGCTATTCCGCCGGGAAATTTCAGGCTGGGGACAGGGGAGCTTGATATTATCATTCTTCCACTGGTGGGCGCGTAGCGATTAAGAATTGCTTAGGGGTAATCAGCTTTTTGGCAGATGGAACCTGGATCTGTGCCTTGGGGTTTCCAGGTCAATGGCTAGGGGTACTCGGAAAGGAAAACAGCCAATGAAGCAAGCTGGGGATAAGACGCGAATACTTCACTTTATAGGCGGGGGAGAACTGGGGGGGGCAGAAGAATTACTTTTAACCCTTATGAAACATCTGGATAAAGAGCAATACGAAGCCCAACTGATATGCTTGTGTCCCGGACCTTTCGCGGAACTGGTCCGTCAGTATGGGTTCAAGGCTACAGAGATCCCCATGCGGCACAAGTTTGATCTATCTACCATCCAAGTGATACGGCAGTACCTGCGGGAAAACAAAATTGATCTGGTTCATACCCATGGGGTAAGAGCCAATTTAGTGGCACGTACCGCAGCGAGAAAAGAAGGTTTGCCAGTGGTTACCACCTTTCACAGCGTGCTCCGTTATGATTATGATTCCATATTCAAAGCCCTGTTAGCCAAATATTTAACTATCGCTACCAATAAATGTACCGATAAGTTTATTGCCATTTCCCGGGCTATTAAACAAGAAATTTTACAGATGGGAGTCCCGGAAGACAGGATTACGGTTATACATAATGGTCTGGATATCAGTAAATATGCTGAACCCCGTGACCCACAGCTGATGAAAACGGAATTAGGTCTGGACCCGGATAAATATACCGTGGCCATGATCGCCAGACTGCATCCGGTCAAAGGCCACCAGTACTTTTTGCAGGCCGCCCGTGAAATCTTAAACCAAGGCCTGGCGGCCCAGTTTTTAATTATTGGCGAGGGTATTTACAGAGAAAAGATAAAAGAATGGATCAAGGAACTGGGCTTGGATGAAGCGGTAGTAATGCCCGGTTATTACAGTCCCATAGAGAATATCTACGGGGTGTGTGATGTGCTATGTGTTCCTTCCCTGATGGAGGGTCTAGGTATGGTGGTATTGGAAGCTATGCACTTTAATGTTCCGGTAGCAGCCAGTGATATCGGCGGGATACAGGAGATAATTGAGGACCGGATCAATGGCCTGCTGGTGCAGCCCCGCGATGCCAAAGGCCTGGCAGATGCAGTTGTAAACCTGTTGATAGATAAAGAGCTGGCCCAATACTTCAGAGAACAAGGCCAGAAAACATTGCAAGAATTTACCCTGGAAAAGATGGCCCGCCAAATAGAGCAAACCTATCACTCCCTGAGTTGACATTGGAGACGGTTCTTCCGGTCAACTTTTTATGGGATTAAGGACAGGGCCAAATAGGCATTTTCTTCGGCCCGGCCGCGCATTTCCTTAGCTCGAAAGGCTATTTTCTCCCTGAGCGGCTGGTTCTGCAGCAGCTCTTGAAGCTGTAGGATTTTAGCCTCAACTCCTACTGCTAATGGCTGTAGATCAAAAGATTTTAAAAACGCGTCAATTTTGGGATCGTAGGAGATCCCGGCAAAGGGAATGCCGCGATTGGCAGCAAATATTAAGGAATGCAGCCTCATGCCAATCAGTAAATCAAAATTTGAGATTAGAGCTATATGTTCCAGACTGCTAAGGCTTTTATCAATGATGGTAGAGTCTTTTTTCATTAGAGCAGCTACTCGTCGGGATTCAGCCACATCTTGGGGATAATCCATGGGTATAAATGCTATCTGGTAGTCCTTTTCCGCCAGGCAATCCAGTACCTGGGCCAGATCGCTTTGATGTCCTTCCAATGCCTTCCAGTATCTAACCGAAACCCCTATCATTTTATCCTCTATAATACCGTGTTCTTGTAGCAGTATTTGAGCCTGCTCATAATCAAGGGAAGATGGCTCCAGGGCGAAAACCGGGTCGGCCGTAACTTTTATCGGAGGACGATTTACCCCCAGTTGCTCCAATAAGCGCATAGAGTCTTCATCACGCAGGGTAATGTAATCCACCCGGTTGGCTATGCTATGCATCAGCAACTTGCTGAATTTACGGTTAATAGGTCCAATACCCTGAGCATAAAACATTACTCGTTTATTCAGGGCTTTGGCCAGAGCTACGATGCTGATATAATAAGGCAGTGAACGGGGGCCGGTAACATCCTGCAGCAGACTGCCTCCGCCGCTGATCAAGAGGTCGGAAGTCAGTAGTTCGCGGATAATCAGCCCCGGGTTCATCCGGTCCACTGCACGCAGGTGGTGCAGTTGGGCGGTTTTTTCAGGAGAACCGGAGAAAACCACAAAATCAGCCCGAGGTTCAATATTTCTTATGGTATGGCATATGGCTGCTAATAATGCTTCATCACCAGCATTGTCAAACCCATAATAACCGGAGAGTGCAATTTTCATAAACAGGCTCCTTTCTCCTATCTTCCTGAATGTACCCTGGGCGAAAACTGATTATCAATGTGATCACGCCGATTTAGACCTGAGATAGGATATAATCTTATTCTTGATATAATCAACTTCTTCAATATGCATTTGCATGACCACGGCACCATAAGTTATAATCCCCAGTGTAATACAGATGCCGGCATGGAAGAGCTGATTTTTGATATAAAAGGGATTCCAAATACCATTCAGATATATGTTGGCTATATAAACCACCACGCCCATAAGCAGTGAGGATAGTACTATCTTACCCAGGGTGGCAAAGAGTTGTTTCTCCGGCAGAGTATTGAGTCTGCGGCGCAGGAAGCAATAAACAATTATCATATTGCAGGTAGCGGCAAAGGACGTAGCCAGGGCCAACCCGCCATGTGCCAGGGGTTTGATTAAAATCAGGCAGAAAACCAAATTAAGAAAGACGGTAAAAAGACTTATTTTAACCGGGGTCATGGTATCCTGCAGAGCAAAGAAGGTGCGGTTCATAATGTTGTAGGCCCCCTGTGAATAGAGCCCTATTAAATAGAAATTAAGGGCGAAAACGGTCATTTGGGTTGAGCGGGTGTCAAAGGCCCCGTGTTCAAAGAGCAGCCTGACCAGCGGGTCTGCCAGCACAAACAGACCTACCGCAGCCGGTATGGTAAAAAACGCAATTAAATTCAGGCCAAATACGGTAGTGCGGCCCATGGCAGCATAGTCTTGTCCCGCTGCCTGATCTGAAAGAGTAGGAAATACTGCGGTATTAATTGCGGCTACAAACAGGTTATAAGGTAAAAACATCAGGCGATTGGCAAAATTCAGTGCTGAGATGCTGCCTTCTACCAAACCTGAGGCCAGTATGCGATCAATAGTGATGTAAAGCTGGTTTATAGATATACCAACCATAGCCGGCGCCATTAATTCGCCGACTTTTCGCACCCCGGGATGGGAAAAGTCTATTTCCGGGTGGTATCTGACCCCCAGTTTCTTCAAAGCCGGGATCTGAATCAAGACTTGCGCCAGACAGCCCGCCAGAGTACCTGCGGCCAAGCCATAGATGCCCCAAAAAGGTGTCAGGAAGTAAATGGCAGCGATGATGACCGCAGAGAATGCTACCGAGGTAAAGGCTGGCACCGCAAAGTGTTTCAAGGCATTCAAAATACCACCCAAGAGCAGTGATAAAGCCATAAAAAGAATACAGGGAAACATAATTCTGCTGAGTTCGATAGTAAGCGATCTGGTTTCCCCGGAAAAACCTGGAGCAATCCCAGCTATCAGGATGGGAGCAGCCCATATACCAAGTGCACAGAGCAAGATCATTCCCAGAACACTGACATTAATAATGGTGCTGGCCATGCGGGAAGCAACTTCTTTTCCGGATTTTACAGCCAGTTCGGTAAAAACAGGAATAAGAGCAGTAGCCAGGGCTCCGCCAATTATTACATATATTAAATTGGGCAGGGTAAAAGCCATGAGATAAGAATCAGTAAGCATGCTGGTTCCAAAACGAGCCGCGATGACTTGTTCTCGCACAAATCCGAGCAACCTGCCAATGATACTAATGGACAGAATAAGCCCCGCTGCCCTGGCAACAGTTTTATGAGAAATTCTACTCACCCTAACTGATCTGCTCCGGTCGGAGCAGTTAATTTCGCTTGCTAATCCTCAGCCTACTAAGGGGCAGGAAGCGTTTTCCAACTATATTCTCTCCCAGCGGAACCCTTTTTCCCATAGCAACTGAGGATCATAGAAATTTTTGGTATCTACGATGAAAGGCTTAGCATCCCGGGACATGAGTTCCAACATGAGGTCCAGATTCATATAATCAATTCCATGCTGAAGGGTAAGGAGAACTATTCCATGCGCATCTTTTACCGCTACTTCCAGACTATCCACCTTATAATCATATGCGGAAGGGACCGCCGGGTCAAAAGCCCTTACCGTACAGCCGGCTTGCTGCAGAGCCTCGATAACGGATAAAGCTGGACTCATCCGGTCGTCATTGGAATAATCCTTCATGGCTATACCTAATACCGCTATTTGAGCCTGACTGGGAGCTATGTTCAAGTTGCGCAAGACCAGATCGGCCACATAGCGCGGCATTTCCTCATTAACCCGACGCGCAGCAGTCAACAAATTCAGACTGACCCCCATTTCATCCGCTTTAGGCAAAAGATAAAAAAGAGCATTGGGAAGGCAGTACCCTCCTACCCCCGGTCCCGGGTTCAAGAGATTGACTCGCTGATGGGTGTTGGCTACTGCTACCACCTCAAATATGTCCACGCCCATCGCCTTGCAAAACCGGGCAAACTCATTGACCATAGCAATATCGACATCCCGAGAAATATTTTCCATCACTTTAGATGCTTCAACTACTTCCATACAGCTAGCCTGGGTGATGGGTGCCTTGGTCACTATGGACATCAGCTCAAATGCCTTTTGGGTACTACCCGGATTTATGCCCGACAACGCAGCCGGCATATGTTCAAACTCATGAAAGGCACGACCTTCTGCGATCCGTTCCGAGGAATAAGCCAGGTCAAAATCTATCCCAGCCTGCAGGCCGCTCTCCTTTTCTAGGATAGGCACAAGTAAATCCCGGGTAGTGCCGGGAATAACCGTACTTCTGATCAGGACTAGATCACCGGTTTTAAGACCCCGGCCTACGGTACGGCATACCTGCAGCAGGGGCTTCATATCGTGTTTATGATTTTCTACAGGAATACCGATGGTCACTATTATTTGGTCACAATCCTTCATGGCCTCCCCGCCATCAGTAGAGGCCCGGAAACGGCCTTGCTCGATCTGAGTGCGGAGTATATCCTGTATGCCTTTTCCTTCATAAGCTTCCAGATGGTGGGTCAATCCCTGGTTCAGATCCTTGACCAGCTTTTCATCGATATCCACCCCGGTGACCTGACAGCCCCGCATGGCAAAACTCAGAGCCAGAGGCAAACCAACAAAACCCAATCCAAACATACATACTTTCTTCATGATGCTAATTCCTCCCCTAGTCATCAACTAGCAGTTATACTTTTGCATATAGCACTTTTCTATCTCTTCCAGCATAAATTCAGCCCGGCTTGCCCAGGAATTCTCCCGGGCCTTCATTAAGCGAGTTTCCTTCTTCTGAGCAGTATCTTCCAGGGCCCGGCCGATAGCAGTGATGAAACCATCGGGGCCGCCCCCGAACTCTACCACTGCACTGAAGTCCATAATTTCCGGCATGGGGACTGAGGCAATAGGCCGTCCCGAGGCCAGGTACTCGTAAAATTTTAAGGGGCTTACCGTGGCAGTCAGCTCGTTTTCGCGAAAAGGATTCAGGCAGACATCAAAACCCTTGAGATATTGGGGCAGTATCTGTCGATCCCGGTGCCCCAGAAAATAAACATTATTTTTCTTCTGCAATTTGGAAATATCAATATTGGCGCCTACCGGCCCAACCATGACTACTGAAGCATCAGGGAAACTATCGGCCACCTGAGCTATGAGGTCCAGGTCTATCCATTCCTTGATGGCCCCGACAAAGCCCAGTATGGGATGGGGAAGGTCCTTAAGCTCATGGGCCAGCGGATATTCATCCTGATCAGCCTGGCGGAAATGAGCGATATCAGCCGCATTAGGCGAAAGGAATATTTTCTTGCAATAAGCTTGCTTGCTCTCATACAAGCCCTTGGCAGTACAAAAAACCAGATCACAGGATTGCAGAAGTTTTCTTTCCATAGCCTTGACCAGTTGGGGGTTAAAGCCATCATAGGCCGAGTGTTCATCAACACAGTCATAAATAAGAAAAGATTCGTCCAGCCTGCCCATAAGATGGCAACTGGTATGCAAATAAGTCCATAATATGCTGCGGCTGAAACCCAGTTCGCGCATGGCTGCTTTAATTGATCCTGCAATTATCCCCTGATTAATAAGGTTTACTCCCGGCAAACGGCTGCCGAACGGGAGTACCACCGGCGGGGTCAAGAGCCAAATATTCTCATGCAAAGGTCGCAGCCCCTGCCGGGCCAGATCCTTTTTAAAAGCCACCCCGGGGTCCTTATAGGGTGATAAAAAAGAAATAGGTGGTTCTACATATAATATCCTATTTGATTGGGGCAGACGGGACATAATCTGTTGCTTCCGGGTCCACAACGGTTCCCAATCTACCGAGGAAATACATACAATATCCAAGTGAGTCCCTCCGGCCTGCTATTTTTTTAAAATCAAATATCATACTGCTATATAAATAGGGTTTTGCATAATTCCAATATTCCAAAAAAGTCACTCTAATTTGTCATTCTGAACGTCAGTGAAGAAGCTAGATCCTTCGGCTTTGCCTTAAGGATGACAGCTATAAAATTACCTGGCTGATTGCTTAGAAAACTAATTATGCAAAATCCACAAATAAGTAAAACAAAAAGCGCCAGGTTCCATATGGGCAAGACCGTTGGTTGGTATTCTGGCGCAAGGATCCTATCTCAATTGCTGTTTGAGCTCAGTTGTCTGTCCGCCCTGTCAACAAGGCTCTCGGATGTGCTGGATAAATACGGCAGGGCTAAGAGCACACCCAGGAAAAACCAGAAATAAGTAGCCATCATGGGTACTTCAAAAACATTTTCGACACTGTTATGGGCCAGAACTCCTATCATGCCGATCAAGATACCCAATCCCATGCAGCGCAGAAAATCATCGCTGCTTATATCCAGGGAACGGCGCGCTTTACGCAAAGCATTGATTAAAAGGAGCAGGGTAGCCAGGAGACCAACCCACCCGGTTTCAGTGCCAACCTTTAGATACCAGTTATCAGCATAAAAACTGTCCTCGGGATAATAACGGGCAGCGACTGCCCCCCCGAATTCACCCAAACCTACCCCCAGGGCTGGTGAGGTCTGCCAGTAATTCAGAGCTTTATCCCAGCGGCCCAGGCGTCCACCCCTTTCGGAAGAAACCATGTATTCAGGACTGGCCATATAAGTGATTCGGTCATAAACCGTAGGCATTAGAGTGGGGGTTAAGATAGCCAGGATAATCATGGCGAAGATAATTCGCCGATCCAGCCATAAACCCAGTAGGATAGCTTCCAATATAAATGCCAGCCAGGCTCCCCGGGAGAAGGTAAAGATCAGACAGGCCGCTAAAACAAAGGCCAGGCCGGCATAAAACAGTTTCTTAAAAGCACTGCTGCTACTGAAATACATGGTAAAAGCCAGGGGCAAAGCCAGAACCATAAGGCTTCCCAGTATATTAGGACTGCCAATAATTGAAAAAACCCGGGTAGTAATAGAAGTTTCCTTACTATCCACCCAGCCCAGAGGCATTTCAATCCCAGTAAAATATTGATAAATGCCATATAAAGCTACCAGGGTACAGACCAGCAAAAAAACATCTGCCAATCCTTTGGCCTGGACTTTGGTGAACAACAAATTATAGCCCAGGAAGAACCAGAAAATGTACTGCAGCATCACCCGGGCACCCTCCAGGGCTACTATATTATTAGGAGAATTGATTAAGAAGAGGAATATCATTACCCCTGCATATATAATTATAGGCAACAACATAGTGCTGCCCCGGGGCCGCAAATGATTGACAGCAATTCGGTATACCCAAATGCCAACAATGAAAATAAAGAGTAACTCGTCCCATATACCCTGCAGGAAGGTAAAGGCTACTTGCCGGAAAACCCAGTCCAGGATAACATAAAACACCACCAGGTAAAGTTCCAGTCCCCAGCCATTGCCCTTTACTTGATCCAAAAATATTCGCCTCCAGATTAAAGCATAAGTGTATTTGAAATAGGTGAAACTAGGGCTCTACCACAACGGAAATAATCGTCGATTCCAGTGTGACCTTCTGAGTATTGACAAAAAAATCTTGTTTCCCGGCCCGGGCTTTCTGTCCGGCAATAGTTATCTCAGATGGTGAAACCTGCGAAGTCTTGCATTCAAGAGTAAGATAAATATCTTTGCGGAATGGATTTTTGGATAAAACCATTTGACCAGCATCATCTGGCGCTACCCAGTTGGCCTGTTCCACGTTCATCTCGGTTATTTTAACCGCAGTGAGAGCACCGCTGGCCACCAGGGTGTCACCTACCTGCAGATTATCTTCTACCCCCGGATAAATATTGGGGCAAACCACCTTGACCACAATGTTCCGGGCTTCTGAGCTGACATCGGCAGCCCGGTCCTGATACAAGTAAGCGAACACCAGAGCTGCTATAAGCAGCAGAATTACCAGATCAACAATGCTCACTTTACCCAGAATTCGGCCCTTTTCGTCTATCATTCGGGCAACTCCCCCTTTTCAAAATTCGTACCTCCCACAGTATAACAAAGATAAACTGCAAATACCACGCGCATGGTTAAGAATCAAGACATTTTTATCCTTTAGATATAGTGAAAGGTTTTGTATATAATTAGTGTAAAATATACATAAAGAGATAAACACTGGTAAGCATTATAACAAATTCTACAATATCAAGCTTTAATTGCTATATAGACAAGCTTTGCTAGCGATGTTAGAATGTTTTTAGCGTAGGATCCGGGGGAGGATGTTCATTAATGTTGGATATTCCGGCATTTTTAATAATATTGTCGGCTTTTGGCATAGCTTTTTTATCTATGCCCTGGGTGATTAGAATTGCATATAAAATAGGAGCGATAGATCAGCCGGACCATAGAAAAGTACACCAGCAAGCCATGCCCAGGCTGGGTGGCATGGCCATATACCTATCCTTTTTGCTGGGTATGCTATGTTATATCGGTACGGCCGGTCCGTTTATGGGTTTGCTTATAGGAGCCAGCATAGTATTTATGGTTGGAATACTGGACGATATATACGAAGTTTCTCCGTGGGTAAAACTGCTGGGGCAGTGTGCAGCAGCAGCGGCAGCGATATATTTCGGAGTGGTGGTGGAATTTCTTACTAATCCCTTTGATGGTTTATTAAATCTGGGTTATTTTAGCGTACCCTTGACTTTTATATGGATAGTAGGAGTCAGCAATGCGATAAACTTGATTGATGGACTGGATGGCCTGGCCGGAGGAGTATCAGCCATAGCGGCCGTGACCATGGGAGTAGTAGCTTTGTTCCAGGGACAGGTCCTGGTAGCCATGGTGGCCTTCATACTGGCAGCCGGAATAGCTGGATTTTTGCCCTATAATTTTTACCCGGCTAAAACCTTCATGGGGGATAGCGGTTCCAACTTTTTGGGTTTTGTTTTGGCATGCATTGCCATAATGGGGACGGCCAAGAGTGCAGCCTTAATATCACTGTTTATTCCTATTGTAATTCTGGGCATTCCCATATTTGATACGTTTTTTGCTATATTGCGGAGGATTCATAAGCAGACTCCGATTTTCAAAGCAGACAAAGACCATCTTCATCACCGCTTAATGGCTCTGGGTATGAGCCACCGGCGTAGTGTTTTTACCATATATCTGATAAGCGCATTTTTTAGTACGGTAGCTGTAACACTTACTTTCATTACCGATCCCAAGGCCATGCTGGTATTGGGGTTGTTGTTGTTGGTAATTGTTTTAGGAGCGGACAAGGTGGGCTTATTAACCGGGGAGAAAGAAGAAATGGAGAAGGCGGTTTTAGTTAAAGGAGAACCTCGTAAAGTAGAGTTGTAGATTGCTGTAATCTTTTATAGCCAGGGGTGGTAATAATGAAAAAAACTATATTTTATGCCAAATATACTGCCGGAGTAATCCTGGTCTTTTTGCTCTTTTTTACCATGGGATCTGCCATCAGTGCCTATATGTTAACCGGCGGCGTGGCACCCGAAAGCACTGATGAGGATACGGCGTTACTCGAAGAAGAGGGCGAAAGAACCAATATCCTGGTTCTGGGTGTTGACGCCCGGCCGGGAGAAAAAAACTCGCGTTCAGATACTATGTTGCTGGTATCTATTGATCCTAAGCTGGATAAAGCCGCAATAATATCGATTCCGCGCGATACCAGGTTGAACGTGCCAGGCAGCCCGTTGGATAAGATATGCACCGCCAATTATGTTGGGGGCCCGGAATATGCGGTAAAAATAGTTGAAGATTTTATGGGAATCAATATTGACTATTACATGAAAGCAGACTTCAAGGGTTTCCAGGATATTATCGACACCTTGGGGGGGGTAACTATAAATGTACCCCAGCGGATGTACAAGCCCAGCGAAGGGATAGATTTATATCCGGGTCTGCAGGAGCTGGACGGATATAAGGCCCTGGCTTTTGTCCGTTATCGAGGTTACGCGTATGGGGATATTGAGCGCACCTCTCATCAACAAGACTTTTTAGTAGCCTTGGCCGATGAAATCTTGCAGCCCAAAACCATACCCAAGCTCCCGACCTTGATCAAGGAAGTAAGGAATTACGTAAAAACAGATATCGGCTTGAAGGACATGTTGAAAATAGCCAGTTGGGCTCCGGGCTTTACGCGAGCTTCTCTTGTTACCCAGACCCTGCCGGGATATTTCTATGATGTGTATAATGAGCAAGGGCTCATGGAACAGAGTTACTGGGTGGCTGATCAGGATAAAGCCCGCAGCTTGATCAACAATCTCATGGCAGGAAAAACCGTGGCGGTTATCCAGACCTCACCCTATTCTACTTATGTACCCACTGGGGGGAACAAAGATACCGGGGAGGACGCTGACACCCAAAGAACTGATTTGCCCAGTCCCGGTAATGATGGTGATGTAAGTGAGGAAGACGTGAGCAATGATGGTGACCCAGGTTTGCCAGAAGTGAGTGGAGGCGAAGATGAGCTGGCCGACAGAGACTGGCAGGATGAATCATCAGATTCAGAATTCAATGCTGAGCAAAGTAACGAGTCGAATAACAGCCGATCAGACAGTTATATATGATAAAGGTAGCAAATAAATAAGGCCGTTCGGCCTTATTTTTAATAATTCCGTTCTATAGTGAAAGAAATGATAGGCTTTGTCAGTAGTTATACTAGATACTTATGATAAAATTCATTGGATAGTTTTCCTAGATCGGAAAGGCGGGATTGAAAGGATAATTTGCCGAAATGACAGTATTGATAAGATAGAGAAAAATTGACGAGCAGCATGAAACAGCGGTTAATTTGCGATAATCTACATAAAACGGCATTTAAATCCTTTAAATGAGGGCACAGAGACTTAAAAATTAATTAAGAACCTGTCGATTATAGTATTATGAGGTCAAGCCCTCCTTTTTAACATGCTCTAGCAGAGATAAGCAGACTGTTACTGAGACGTGCTGAATTGACCCTGCTTGGGACTGGCTATGATCAAATCTGTAAAATTTATCTGGAGGAGAATTAATATGATAAACAATACCGGTGGCGATTACATAAAAAAACGGGTGGTGCTGCTGATCATGGCGGTATTCTTCATGGTTTCTATCCCGGGTTATGCCTGGGCAGCGAATGGTATAATTACCGGCAGCGTAGTTAATGTTCGCTCAGGTCCGGGCAGCAGCTATACTATTGAGGGCAATTTATTAAAAGATACGGAAGTTCAGATTATAGAAAGCACTGCTGAATGGTATAAAATCAACAAAGGCAGCCTGAGCGGATGGGTCAGCAGTTCTTTAATCAAGTTAGACCGGGAAGAACAGGTCAAGGTTATAGGCGACACGGTCAATCTAAGATCCGGGCCGGCTACCAGCTATGATAAAGTCGGTCAGGCCAATAAAGGCGAGACATTGACTCTGCTGGGCACATCCGGTGAATGGTGCCAGGTGAAAAACACCGATGGCAAAAGCTGTTATGTAGCCGCTTACCTGGTGGAAAAATTTGAACAGAGTTCCGCTGCCCTTCCCAGCAGTCCGGCGATTAAGACGAAAGCTTCTCCCATATCCGGCAGTCAAGCACCCCTGGTATATTTGGATAGTAAAAAAATGAGTTTTGAGGTAGAGCCGATTATTGAAAATGGTCGAACCCTGGTTCCGCTGCGGGCCATATTCGAAGCCATGGGGGCATCAGTGCAGTGGGATAATGGCACCCGCACAGTGACTGCGGTGCAGGGAAGCACTACGGTAGTGCTTCCTATAGGTTCTACTCGGGCTATGGTTAATGGGCAGGAACGGACTCTGGATGTTCCTGCTAAAATCTCCCAGAGCCGGACCCTGGCACCGCTCCGCTTTGTCGGGGAAGCCTTTGGAAGTACGGTGGATTGGAATGGAACTACCCGGACTATCAACATCAGCAGCAACCCATCCAGCAACTCAGCCAACAGCCCTACCGCCCAGAAGGTTAACACCGCAGTGGTAAATGAGAGCAAGATAAACCTGCGCAGCGGTCCCTCTACTCAGTATAGTGCGGTAGCCAGCGCTTTGCAGGGGGAGAAAATGGGCATAGTGTCAGAAAAGGATGGCTGGTATCAGGTCAGCCGGGGAGGAAATACCGCCTGGGTAGCGGGTTGGGTAGTAAATTTAGCTTGGGAAGATGAACAATCGAATCAGAGCGGGGCTGCCCCCGTAACCCCTGCCCCAGCGCCAGTGAAGGTCACACCGCCGGTAACGGTCATGCCGCCGATTATACCATCTGATAAAATCTGGATATCTTCCAGCCGCAATCAGGATGGTATCAAAATAGTGATGGAATCCGGCTCCGTGCTTAAGGCCGAGATCAAAGAAACGGCCAATCAAATAGTCTATGAAATAAGCAACAAGACTATTATAAACGATAGCGGACTGAGCGAGTCCATCGGGGCGGGTAAGCTAACCCTGAAGGTTGCCAATGAAAGCTATAATACCAGGGTTACCGTTAATCTGCCCGCCGGCACCAAATACAGCACTGCTAGTGAATATGGGGGAAAAAAGGAAGTCTTGCTCATTCCCAATCAGATTATCAAGATCAGTCGGGAAGTTGCAGGAACTACCGGGGATAATATCATAGTCTACACCCTGGCGCCCTGCGAGTTCAGCAGCAGTCTGAATGGCAATACCCTGGAAGTTCAGCTGGAATCCACTGCCATGGGCTTGGAAAGAACCGAATATCAATACACTATCAGCCCGGTTCTGGATAAAATGACCATCACCCAGAGTGGAAGCGACCTGCTCACTACGTTAAAGATAGATACCAAGGGCATTGAGGATTATAAAGTATTCCAGACCTCGGATGATAATGCCCTTAATATAAGTCTGACCTCCGGGGAGAAAAGCCAGGCCCCCAGATCAAATATTGTGGTCCTGGATCCCGGGCATGGAGGCAAGGACTCGGGTGCTATCGGTTTCGGCATCAAGGAGAAAGAAATAAATATGGCTATCGCCTTGCGGGTAGGACAGCTTTTGGAGAACCGGGGAGTCAATGTGGAATACACCCGTACCGACGACCGATATTTAACGCTCACTGAACGGGCCGAATTTGCCAATCGCCTGAATGCCCTTTTATTCGTAAGTATTCACAATAATGCGGCCACCAATCCTCAGGCTCATGGCACTGAGACCTACTATTGTGCACCTATTACCGACTATGATTTGTTCTGGCAAAAAGCGGAACGCTCCCGGCTGGCCAACTGTATTCAGGGCCAATTGATTGGCAGCTTGGGCAGGACGAACCGGGGAGTCAAGCAGGATAATTTTACGGTGCTGGTTAAAACTAAGATGCCCTCCGCACTTACGGAAATATCCTTCTTAAGCAATGCAGAAGAGAATTCCTTATTGCAATCCAGCAGCTACCAGGCCCAGGCCGCTCAGGCTATCGCGGATGGAATTCTAAAATACCTGGGCAAATAACTTTTATAAGCAAGTAGGGAGACTGTCCCGCTCATTGAGGGATGATGCTGGTACAGTCTTCGCTTTCTTTGCGCTGTTCGAGAAAATACTGCCCTGGATAACATATTTTAGCAAGAGCATATGGCAGGATAACTGTAAGATTTTGGCGAATTATATGTACATATAGATGACAGGATTATCCCGCTGGCTGGGACCGGCCCGGATTATTAAACTCGTATAATTGAGATTAACTGAAAAGAAACAGGAAAGGTGATCAACCCACTACCCTAAAAGGATAGCGGTTTTACGCCACGTTATAAATCATGGAAAAAAACATTTCGATTACAGGGAGTTAATATAGTATGAAATTTAATATGAGTAGATTGCAGCAGCTGGCCGCATTATTGTTAGCGGTAGCGCTGGTGGGTATTATATGCTTTTATTCGCCCACAAGTTCAAACCCCAATGGAGTAAGCTTTTTAAATGACCGTTCAGCTGAAATAGTAAACGCCCTGCCCTTATCAGCTATGAATGGCTTGATTCCTGGCGGCTTAACAGGTGAAGGACAAATAGTAGGAATTGCCGACAGCGGTCTGGATAAGGGCAGCCTCAGTGATATTCACCCGGATTTGAAGAGCCGGGCCGGGAAAATGCCCCGGGTGGCCATGCTCAAGTCTTGCAGCGGCCGGGAAGTGCCGGATGATCCGTCCGGACATGGTACTCATATGGCAGCTACCATTGCCGGGAGTGGCGCAGCTTCCGAGGGACAATACCGCGGGGTTGCACCCGGAGTCAGTATCTATTTCCAGGCCCTGCTGGATAGCCAGGGTGCTTTAAAAGTACCGGATAATATAGATAAATTGTTCTGGCCCGCTTATCAGGCCGGGGTGAGGACTCATGTTAATGGCTGGGGAAGATCAGGCAATTATTATGCTGGCATAAGCTCGCAGATAGATAGTTTCGTGTATACTCATCCGGATTTTCTGCCCTTATTTGGCGCAGGAAACAGCGGACCAGCCTCAAGCTCTCTGAGCTGTGAAGCCAACAGTAAAAATGTCTTAACCATTGGTTCCAGTCAGGTTCCTCGTCCTGCCTTAAGTCCGGATGCCAATTTTGCCGATCAGCCTGCAGCATCATCCAGCCTGGGACCGACTGGGGATGGGCGCATCAAACCGGAACTCCTGGCTCCTGGTTCGGCAGTGGTTTCCGCATGCTCCAGCCTCTTGGAAAGTAATTATGCTGCTAATAATAATTACACCCTGATGGGGGGCAGCAGCATGGCCAGTGCAGTAGTTGGAGGCTCGGTGGCCTTGCTTAGAGAATATCTAAAAAAAGAAATGCAAAATGCAAGCCCTTCTGCCGCCCTATTAAAGGCCTTATTGGTGAACGGAGCCCGACTGGAGGACAATATGCCTTCGCCTGCCAAAGGTTTTGGCATCCTGGATTTAGCAGGCAGTGTCCTGGCCCTGGAAGAAGGCGGCTTTCAATTAGAAGACAATATCAGCATTAAAGAAGGGGAAATACAGCAATATACTGTGGTGATCAGCAGCCCGGAGCAAGCCTTTAAAGCTACCCTGGCCTGGACTGATCCGGCCGCGGCCCCTGCTTCCCAAGCCACCCTGCAAAACAACCTGGACCTGCTAGTAAGCGGCCCGGATGGAAAGCTTTATTACGGCAATGATTTTTCAGCCCGGGGACAGGCTGATGGCAAAAACAATCTGGAACAGGTATATATATCATCACCCTCGCCGGGCAAGTACAGCATACGAGTGCAAGCGAAGGGCTACGCTCCAGCCTACACCCAACAAAAATATGCCCTGGTCTATGGACAGGCTTTACAGCAGGGTACAGTAAGCAAGGTAGATGATAAAAAAATAGTATTGAGTGATAAACAGAGTGTTCTACTGCAGGACATAAACCTCAAGAGTGTTGTCCTGGATGGACAAGAGCTTTCCCAGGATAAGATCCAGGCCGGCAGTCAGCTTTACCTGGCCGCTAATAATGCGGCCTACCTTTTCAATGCCAGCTGGCGGGCCGGTGGGGTACAGATGATATCCACCCCAGATGGTGAACTGCTTATGGAAAGCAACAGCGAAATCCGCGAGGGCGGCTACTACATTGATGCCCGGAGTACCAGCGAAAATGAGAATAGAATCACGGTCAATGGAGAAACCCTGCAGGATAATGATGATTTTCCGACCGGTGCAGAAGTGCAGGCCATGGTTAATCCAGTCTACCAGACCCTGTGGCAGATCACTGCCAGCTATAAAGAAGTGAGTGGTTATATTGCTAGTTTTAATTCCAGCACAGGAACCCTGACCTTAGTCCATAAGCCTGAAAGTTATATGCTTTCCTCGTGGGCCG